>CAZJZP010000011.1:0-21291 GCA_964550505.1 uncultured Prolixibacteraceae bacterium
GAAATATTTCGTTCTGTTAGCAAATCATTAGCAAAAACCAATTTTGATTTTGTTGGTAAAGGCCATTGGTCTTTTGATTTTGTAGGAACAATTCGCATTACACGGGTGGCAATAATAATTTCATGCAAATTTGTTGGATAATAAATTTCGCCCCAACTTACATTTACTTTTTCGCCTTTGTCGTTTTCAATTTGAACATAAAGGTCAATAATGGGAGGAAATTCTTCTTCGTTTTTTTTCTGAATTTTTACGTGGTTTAAAATATCGTATAAAGAATAACCATCATAACGATAAGCTCCGTGAAATTTATTACCATCTTCTGTTAAAAATGTTTCTTTTACTATTACGCTTCTCATAGGAAGACTTGAAAAATCAAGATCAATGGCTTTTTCAATTTCACCTTCAATTCTGATGCTCTTCTGGGGAATTTCAAAAGTTTTTTCATTATCGTAAAAATCATTTGTAGCGTCAGTAGTGTCAGGATTTGAGGATCTGATATACGAGCTTGTGCTTTGTTGAGCATTGCAATTCAACACCAATGTGATACAAATTAGGTAAAATATTTTTTTCATTTTAAATATGTTTAGTTATTAGTATTATTTTTCTTTTGCGAATTTTTTAAATTTTTCAGGAATGGCATGATAAGTTGATGTGGGAGAGGGAATTAGTGAAGATTGACCATTATTTTCCATGATTTTTCTGCCTTCTTCCGAAAGAATAAAAGCTAGAAAATTTTCTGCAGCAGATTTATTAGGAGCTTTGTCAAGCAAGCAAATACCATAAGTCATGGATTGTCCTTTTTTAGTGAGATATTCTCCTGGTTTTTTCCCACGAATATCAACTTCTGCTTTTGCATAATCCGCATTTAAAGCAGGGTTTTTCAAATTGATAGCGTCAGGAAGGAGTAGATAGTTTAGTTTATGCTGTTCAGCAACAGAGCGATACAAGAAGATGTAATCCACTGTTCTGCTTTCCAGTAAAGCAATTAAATCCACTTCTTTTGGTCGGATGTATTCTTGGTCTTTTTCCATTAATTGCTTAGAAAAGTCGGCTTGCTGATAGTAATTTTCCGCAAGTTTACTCACTATAACTGTTCTATAGCCACAAGGATCAGCGTCAGGATTAGACCGTGCATAACGAACATCTTCACGCAATAAGATAGTTGTCCAGTTTTCAGCATTAATTTTTTCTGCATAAGCTGATTTGTCTGTGTAAACTATGCACATTTCATTTCCGGCAAACAAGATGTTCCAGCTAGCATAATTGGGAATTAGAAATTCATCAATAATAGTATAATCTGCAGACGCCATTATGTCGCAATCCTTTTTTAAGTCTGTGATTTTTCTAGCGCAATCAACACTGCCAGCAGCTTCTAATAAGATTTCTACTTCGGGGTTTTGCTTTTCATATTCTTCTTTCATTTGCTTAAATGGAACGGCAAGACTTCCTGCGTGGAAAACAATAATCTGTTCTTTATTATTTGTTGAACAAGCAATTATTGATAAAAGAAGCAAAAAAGAGCATAGAATCCTTATTGTTTTATTCATTTTAGTTAAAATTTGGATATGCAAAGATACGCATAACGATGAAACAACCAAAAAACGGCATAAAATTTTAATAAATGGCAAAATATTCTGAACTAAATTCTTTTGTTAGAAAAAAAATATATATTTTTGCAGTCCAATTTGCGGATGTGGCGAAATTGGTAGACGCGCTAGACTTAGGATCTAGTGCCGCAAGGCGTGGGGGTTCGAGTCCCTTCATCCGCACTAAAAAAACTCGGATATTTTCCGGGTTTTTTTATATGCAAATTTTTAATGAAATTTGCGGTCATTAGAATTATCGAGAAAGAATTTAGTGCAAATAAAAAACAAAATATATGAAGATTAATAGTGAAAATCAAAGCGAAAACCTTACAACAATCAATATTGAACTAGAAAAAGCCGATTATCAAGAAGATGTTGATAAAGCATTAAAAGATTATCGAAAAAAAGCGAATATGCCCGGCTTTCGTCCCGGAATGGTACCGATGGGAATGATTAAAAAAATGTATGGTAACCAAGTGATTTTTGATGAGGTAAACAAAAAATTATCGCAGTCCTTACAAGATTATTTAACAGAGAATAAAATTCAAATGCTGGGAGAACCTTTGCCAAGCAAGGATAAAACTACTAAAATGGATTTAGAAGGTGATGGTAATTTTGAGTTTTTCTTTGATGTTGCTACCCGTCCTGAATTTGAAATTCCGATTGACGAAAACACCACTATTACAAAATACAAGATTGAAGCAGATAAAAAAGATGTTGATAAATATGTGCTAGATATCCAGAAAAGATATGGAAATCGAACAAATCCAGAAGTGTCTGAAAAAGAAGATATGCTTTATGGTGATGTGAAAAAAGTGCAAGCAGAAGAAGGAGAAGAGGCAAAAAAATCCACTCTTCTTATTTCATATTTAGAAGATAAAGCAGCCAAAGATTTTATCGTTAAAAAAGTCAATGACGAAATTATTTTTAATCCCAAAACAGCCTTTAAAAGTGCAGCGGATTTAGCTTCCTTCTTAAACATTTCCAAAGAAGAAGCAGAAACGATTGACGAAGACTATAGCTTTACAATAACAGAAATTAGTCGTATTGAACCAGCTAAATTAGATAAGGAATTATTTGACAAAGTATTCCAAAGCGATAACATTCAAGATGAAGCTCAACTTCGCAAACGCATTCAGAAAGATTTGGAAGAAAGCTACCAAAAGGAAGCTGAAAGAAAATTCTTTGCAGATGTTTTTGATTATATTATCAATAACACAAGCATCGATATTCCCGATGAATTTATGAAAAGATGGTTGATAGAAACCAATAATGACATTACGGAAGAAATTCTGGCAAAAGAATACGATGGATATCGTAAAATGTTGATTTGGCAAATGATAGAAGATAAATTGCTCAAAGAGCACAAGGTAGAGATTGATCCGGAAGATGCCAAAGCATATATCCGTTCTTTATTGAAAATGCAAATAGGTGAAGCTTCCACAGATGAAGAAAAAGAACGCCTTGAAATGATTGTAGAAAATGTAATGAAAAATAAAGAGGAAATGCAGCGTATTTACCAGCATTTAGTAGAAGAAAAATTGACTGCGGTTTTCAATGAAATAGTAAAAACCAAAGAAAAGAAAATTAATTACGAAGATTTTATTACATTAGCAACGAAAAATAATTAATCTTTTTACGCATGGACATTAAAAAAGAATTTCGCAATTATGCTGTAAAGCACCACGGTATTAATAGTATGGTTTACGACCGCTATACTTCTGTTCACAACAGTTATATTTCACCGACCATTATCGAAGAAAGGCAGTTAAATATTGCCACGATGGATGTTTTTTCCCGTTTAATGATGGATAGAATTATCTTTTTGGGCGTAGAAATTAACGATTATGTCGCTAATATCATTCAAGCACAACTTTTATTTTTGGAATCAGTGGACGCAAGCAAGGATATTCAGATTTATTTGAATACTCCAGGAGGTGGAGTTTATGCAGGCTTAGGTATTTATGATACTATGCAGTATATTTCTCCTGATGTTGCTACTATTTGTACAGGAATTGCTGCATCTATGGGCGCTGTTTTATTGTGCTCTGGAAAAAAAGGAAAACGATCAGCTTTACCACATTCACGAGTGATGATTCACCAACCCATGGGCGGTGCTTCAGGTCAGGCTTCTGATATTGAAATTACAACCCGTGAGATTTTAAAATTAAAGAAGGAATTGTATGAAGTTATTGCCAAACATTCTGGGAAAACCTTAAAACAAATAGAGAAAGACAGTGATAGAGATTATTGGATGATAGCTGAAGAAGCCAAGGAATATGGAATGATTGACGAAGTTTTGACAAGAAATAAAGAGTAAATGGCAAAAAAAACAGCACAGGAAGGGCGTTGTTCCTTTTGTGGTAGAAAAAGAGAAGAAGTGAAACTCTTGATTGCGGGTATTGATTCCAATATCTGTGATATTTGTGTTGCCCAAGCACATCTGATTGTTAAAGAGGAAGTAAGCCACGATTTTTCTGGTGATGACTTAGGAGAACATTTACCAACTCCACTAGAAATTAAGGAATATCTAGACCAATACGTTATCGGTCAAGAAGATGCAAAAAAAGTAATTGCTGTCGCTGTTTACAATCACTACAAACGCATAAAAAACCAACAAAAAAATGATGAGTTAGAAATTGAAAAGTCTAATATTATTATGTTGGGAGAAACGGGAACAGGAAAAACCTTGTTAGCACGAAGTATTGCCAAAATGCTCCGCGTTCCTTTTTGTATTGCCGATGCCACAGTGCTTACCGAAGCAGGCTATGTTGGAGAAGACGTGGACAGTATTATCGTTCGTTTGTTGCAATCTGCCGATTATAACGTAAAAGCAGCAGAAAAAGGCATTATTTTTATTGATGAAATTGATAAAATTGCCAGAAAAAGCGATAATCCCTCTATTACCAGAGATGTTTCTGGTGAAGGAGTACAGCAAGCTTTGTTGAAATTATTGGAAGGAACCGTTGCTAACGTTCCGCCGCAAGGTGGACGAAAACATCCAGAACAAAAAATGGTGCAAATTGATACTTCCAATATCTTGTTTATTTGCGGAGGAGCTTTCGACGGCATTGATAATAAAATTGCATCTCGATTGAAAACCAACACTATTGGTTATTCCAAAGCAGACAAAAAAGGAGAAGTTGACCGGAATAATCTTTTGCAATATGTTGCTCCGCAAGATATCAGAGCTTATGGCTTGATTCCTGAAATAGTGGGACGATTACCTGTTGTTACTTATCTCAATCCTCTTGATGCTGAGGCTTTAAAGCAAATTTTAACCCAGCCCAAAAATGCCATCACTAAGCAGTTTACAAAACTTTTTGAATGGGACGGAATAACACTAGAATTTGATGAAGAAGTATTTGATTTGATAGTGGAAAAAGCGATTGAATTTAAATTGGGAGCCAGAGGTTTGCGTTCTATCTTAGAAAGCATTATGACCGATGCAATGTTTGAAGTCCCTTCTCAAAAAACAAAGAAAAAACTCAAGATAAACAGTGCCTACGCCAAAGAGAAGTTGAATAAACTAAAGATGGCAGAAGTAGGCTAAGCAATTGTTTTATAATTTTTTACAGTAATATTTTAGCTTGTGGCATAATTCTTGTTTTATTTTTCACAAACGAAGAAAAATGAAGAAGCTCGTCCTCATATTAGTATTAATTCCTTTTTTTGCTTTTGCTCAAGAGCCGAGCAAAGAGCCTCAAGGAATTGTTGTTAGGGCTGTTGTTTTCGAAGGAGACACTATTCCTTACATGTTTTTAAAACCTGCCAATATTTATGCTCCGATTGTTTTTAAGAACAAAAAACAGGCAATAGAATTTACAAAATTGGTACGTCATGTAAAGAAAGTTTATCCTTATGCCAAATATATCGGTTTAAAATATGTGGAATACACAGAGATGCTTAATGGTATTGAAGATAAAAGAGAAAGAGAACGTACTAAAAACAGATTGGAAGAAAGTTTACGTAATCAGTTTGAAGCAGAATTAGTAAAATTCACCTTTACTCAAGGGAAAATATTAATGCGATTGATTGACAGAGAAACTTCTTATTCTACCTATCAGGTAGTTGATCAATTCAAAGGTTCTTTTCAGGCGGTATTCTGGGGTTCATTTGCCAAACTTTTTGGCTATAACTTAAAAGAAAAATACGAACCCGAAGGAAGAGACAGAGATATTGAAATGATAGTTGTAATGATAGAAAACGGTACTATTTAAGAATACAGAATATATTTGAAGAAATTTTATAGCCTACGATTTCAATTGTAGGCTATTTTATTTGGGGCAATTATAAGTTGTAATATGTAAAAAAAACTAAAAACCGTGGTTTTACTTTCCGCTACCTTTAAAAATAATTAGCAGGGTGTAAATCATAATCTTAAAATCCATGGAAAGCGACATATTTTCGATATATAAAATATCGTATTTTAAGCGTTGAATCATTTCTTCCACGTTTTCTGCATAACCGAATTTCACTTGACCCCAGGAAGTAATTCCGGGTTTTACCTTGTGCAACAGACGGTAGTGTGGTGCTTTTTCCACTATCTGATCGATATAGTATTTACGTTCTGGTCGTGGACCAACAATACTCATATTTCCAATTAATACATTATAAAATTGCGGTAATTCGTCTAAGCGGTATTTTCGCATAAACTTGCCAAAACGGGTAATGCGGGAATCGTTAGAACTCGATAATTGTGGAGTATCCGTTTCTGCGTTCACATGCATTGATCTGAATTTGTATATTTCAAATGCTTTGCCTCTTAGTCCGATACGTTCATGTGAGTAAAAAACCGGTCCTTTAGAACTAAGCTTAACACCAATAGCAATCATCAGGTAAATAGGTGAGAAGACGCTTAAAAATAATACAGAAGCACTAAGGTCTATAATGCGTTTTACGGAAAACTGCCATGCGGGCATCAAATCTCTGGAAATCTGAATTAGCGGAGCGTGAAAAATGGAGGTAATCCGGACTGAACCTGCTAAAATATCTTTCATACTAGGTATCATCAGAATACTCACATCCAAATCTTCCAGTTTTCCAATTATGCTTTCTATTGTGCTGTGTTCGGAGGGTTCAATAGCAATAATAACTTCCTCCACTTCATTCTCTTCAATAATTTTTCGTAAATTGGTGTAGCTGCCTAAGTGAGGAATTATTTGTTCTAGCTTATAATTGTCTGTGTCTTTAACGTTAACGAAGCCTATAAAGCGATGACCAGAAGAAATGTTTTGATTGTTAATTTCTTCGTAAATCTGTAAGGCATTTCCGTTTCCCCCGATAATAATCGTGTTAAAACCAATTTCTTTTTTATGGATTTTGTGTGCTGTTTTGGTTGTGAGAATAACGCGAAAGAAATAAGTTAATCCAAAATGCAGAAAGAAAAGAGCCAAAAATAAGCGATAATAAGATTTGTAATTGGTTATAATATCATCTAACAAGAGGGCAAAAAAGATGATAAGCACTCCAATTAGGGAAACGATGAGCGTTTGTCCTAATTCTTTCAGTCTTGACTTTCGATATACTCGTTGATAAGCTCCAGTTATGTAGTAAATCAACAGCCAAAAAACGGGGATAAATATAATACCGATGATAAAATTCTTGTCATTGAAGAAATCCAGAATCGAGGAAAGTTTAACAGCCTCTATACTTACTTTTCGATAATAGAAAAAACAAAGCCAAGCCAAAATAGCGGCTAGATAATCAAAAAGAAGATATTTTACGACTTGTATTTTTTTATTCATCAATTACTCGTATATAAAACCTTGACATTATCGACAAGAATCTTAGGTTCAGCAATTTCATCTAGTTTTACTGCTCTTAAATATAGGGTATAATCATTAGCTGTAGCGTATCTGCTCACGGTTTGCGTTAGATTAACATATATTTTTTTCCATTTATCTGTTTTATTAATAATCAAAATATCTTGAGAGATAATATTGGTATAGCTGTTTGCGTATAGCCCAACAATAAACTCATGGTTTGTTTTGTAGTTAAGTTCCATAAAAACCGGCTTATATCCTTTTGGAAGAGGATAAGCGGTGCTTGTTGTCAGTAAAGCATTTGGTCTGTCGTTGTCTAATTCAATGATACCAGAATAGGAGCCTTCAAATACATCGCCTGCTTCAGAAGTTCTATAAATACTTGTATCGCTATTTGGTCCTTTTTCAAAAACAATTCCTGCATCTTCAAAATCTTCTATAAATGAGAAGATTACTTCATCGTGGTATTTTGTAACGGCTTTTGATGTAAGGTCAATAATGCTATCGGGATATAAAGTAGTATTAAAACGTGCTGAAGTGTAGAAAGGATAAGCACCTCTGGCATTTGAGATTCCGCTAATTTTAATTCCTGGAAGAAATAAGATTTCGTGTTCTCCACTATGTAGAACAGGAAAACAAGCAGGTAATTCGTAAGCACCAACAGATTGATTGTCAACATATACCCAAACGTCAGTTATTTGAGAACTAAGTCCTCCTTGTTCAAGAATATTTGGGTTATTAGTAAAAAGGAAAGTATCAACTTTAATATAAGAAGGGATTTCTTCCGCAGGATTAATGATTTCACAGCTGTGAAAACAAAAAATAAAGGATAAAATGATAATAATACTAAAAATAGACTTCTTCATTAAGTATAGTATATGCAAATTCCAACGCAAAATAACTTAAGATATTATTAAGTGCCAAAAATATTTTAGATAATCTTAATTATTAGGATATTTTATCCATTATTTGTTCTCCAATGGAAAGAGCATAAGTTGCGTCGTGTATGCTAACGGCTGGGGTTTCATTAGCCAAGATTGTTTGGCGAAATAAGTCCAGTTGGTATTTGATAGCGTTGATGCTTTCAATTTCTAGTTGGTCGAGATGAATAGATTGCGTTGGTTTCCCTGTTCCTGTTTCAATAATATATTCATCAGCTGGTGTTTCAAGATTGATTTCGTGTAATTTCGCAATAGAAGTTTCTTTATTAAAAAAGTCGATAGAAATATAGGTGTTTTTTTGAAATAGTCTCATTTTGCGTAGATTATTCATGGATATTCTGCTGGCAGTTATATTGGCGACAGCTCCGTTATCAAATTCCAATCTTGCGTTAGCAATATCCACGGTATCACTGACAACAGGAATCCCACTGGCGCTGATTTTCTTAATTCCTGATTTGATAAGGCTTAATACAATATCAATATCATGAATCATCAAGTCCATAATAACGGGAACATCACAACCGCGAGGATTGTATCTTGCCATTCGGTGTGCTTCGATAAATAATGGATTATTGATGTGGGATTTGGCTGCAAGAAAGGCCGGATTAAAACGTTCTACATGACCGACTTGCACTTTAACATCAGCTTCTGTGGCTAATTCCATTAATATTCTAGCTTCACTGGTGTTGGTAGATACAGGTTTTTCAATAAAAACATCTTTAGATTGTTTGATAGCTTTTGAAGCATATTCAAAATGAGTGGTTGTTGGAGTAACCACATCAACAACATCTGCTTCTTTAATGAGTTGATCCACATCGTGGTATGCTTTGACATTCATGTCTTTTGATACCTTCTTTGCTGTTTCTGGATTAATGTCGTAAAATCCTATTAAGGTATAATCTTTAATCTGTTTGATGCAATTAATATGGATTTTACCTAAATGTCCTGCGCCTAATACTGCTATTTTCATTCCTTGCGTGAGCTTAAATGGATTATTAACTTTTTATCGTTAACAAAATTACAAATAAAAGCTAGTGTAATTTTATTTATATCGTATTTTTATGCAACATTAATTGTTAATTAAAACTAGGTTTAAACCGCTGGATAATAAGTAGATGAATATTAAGGACGATTATAGGCATAAAGGCTTACGAAAAAAACTAGTAGAAGAAATTGCGTCAAAAGGAATTCAGGATAAACGAATTTTAGATGCAATAGGCAAAATTCCTCGTCACTTATTTTTAGATTCTTCTTTTTTGGAATATGCTTATCAGGACAAGGCTTTTCCTATAGGTGCAGGACAGACTATTTCCCAACCATATACCGTAGCTTTTCAAACAGCATTATTGGATGTTAAAAAAGGCGATAAAATTTTGGAAATAGGAACGGGTTCTGGTTATCAGGCTTGTGTTTTGATGGAACTGGGAGCCAGAGTTTATAGTGTTGAAAGACAAAAGTCTTTGTATGTCCATACCAAGAATTTACTAGCAAAAATGAATTATCATCCGCGTTTGTTCTATGGTGATGGATACAAGGGTTTAGTGAGTTTTGCCCCTTTTGATAAGATACTAATAACAGCAGCAGCACCTGAAATACCAGAAGCATTAAAAAAGCAATTGAAAGTGAATGGACGAATTATTCTTCCTTTTGGAGAAGAAAACATACAAGAAATGCTTTGTGTGAAAAAAAAGGAGAACGAAAATTACACTGTTTCTAAACATGGAAAATTTCAGTTTGTGCCTATGCTTAAAGGAAAAGAGAGTGGTGTGGAAACAATTAATATAAAAAATTAAATATTTTTAACGAAAAAAAACAATATGATATTGAACTTTTTTATAGTTTTGCCGTATTAAAATGGAAATTGAAATTTAAAATAACCTAAATTAAAAATTATTTATTATGAAAAAAACAATTTTAACCTTTGTAGCGATTATTGGAGTTGTAACAATTCTTAACGCTCAAGAATTAAACAGTAAAAAGGGTTTTGTTATCCTTCCTGAGGCTGGTGATTGGTCTTTAACAATGGATGCAACTCCTCTTTTTGATTTTGCATTGAATGCAGTGAACATTATGAATAATACAGGACAAACAGCACAGCATCCTGGTTATGTTAGCGGATTCAATACTAATATTGTTGGTAAATATTTCGTAGAAGACGATATGGCTTACCGTGTAAAAATTGGTATTAACACTACAAGTACAAAAAACACTTTCTTTTTTGATAATCAAGAAGATGTTTTCAATGGTGTAGCTGATCCAGGTGAAATTTTTGACGTATCAAAAACTTCTTCTATGGATATTTTCTTAGCAGGTGGTTTAGAATACAGAAGAGGACATAACAGACTTCAAGGATATTATGGTGGTGAAGCAGGAATCGCTTTTATGAGTGGAAAAACAGTTAATACATGGGCTGTTACTCAAGATAACAATGCTGCTACTAACGGATATCAAAATAATGATGGTTCTTTAGTTGCCGCTCCTAGAATCCTTACTTCTAAAGTTTCTCCATCTTTTGGATTTGGTGTACGTGGATTTATTGGTGCTGAATATTTCTTCGCTCCTAAAATGTCAGTTGGTGCTGAATTTGGTTGGGGACTTGGAATTATGACTTCAGGAAGAAGTTATACAGAAGTTGAGTCATGGAATTTTGTTGATTCAGTATCAGAAGTTACTGAAGCTGAAGGTGACAAAAGCAGTTCTTTTGGTTTTGCCGTTGATAATGGTATGACTAATATGTTTGGAGCTTCTGCAGCTTTAACATTGAACTTACATTTCTAAAAGATAGAAATAAAATACTATAATTAATCCCGCTCTTAATGGAGCGGGATTTTTTTTTGCAAAAAAATTGCTAAATAAAAACTTTCGCTATTTTTGCTCAAGAATGATAAAGCGCATTTTTCTTTCTGTAAACAAGACTATTCAAGATGTTGAAAAGCAATCTTTGGAATACCGCAAAGCAAATCCAGCATTTGACTGGAAATTGGTTTTTCTTATTGTTTTCTCTTGTTTGATGTTGATTTCCATAGAATATCTTGGAAATTCTCCTGGTTATTTTATGTTGGCTGATTTTTTCGGCTTAATGGGTTTTCATAGCTTAGAGCAAAACTTCTTGGATTTCATGCAAAAAAGTTCTAATCCGCATTTGTATCGCCTTTGTTATTGGGTAGTGATTATTTTGTTTTCCTATTTGATATTTCCTGCTCTTTTTATTCGTCTTATTCTCAAAAAACCCTTATCGGAATTTGGGATGAGTGCCAAAAATCTGCTGAAAGAATATCGAATAATTCTGGTTTTTTTGTTGATAATGCTTCCATTGGTGTATCTTTTTTCACAAACAACTGCTTTTCAGGAGCGATATCCTTTTTATCGCTTAGGGAAGAACGAAGCTTTATGGCCGGACTTTTGGATTTGGCAAGTTTTTTATCTCTTACAATTCTTTGCATTAGAATTTTTCTTTCGTGGTTTTTTAGTGCATTCGCTTAAAAATCGTTTTGGAATCTATGCTATTTTGATTATGGTTATTCCCTATTGCATGATACATTTCGGCAAACCAATGCCGGAAACCATCGCTGCTATATTTGCGGGTATAGTTTTGGGATATTTAAGCATTAAAAATAAGTCCATTTGGCTAGGCGTTTTTATCCATTATGCTGTAGCTATTAGTATGGATTTGTTAGCTTTGTATTATAGATGATTTTATTTGAAAGTAAGGATTAGAAAAGACATCAGGGCTACGCCTCTTTGTCCTTTTAACAAAAGTCTATTCAACGAAGACATTAGGGCTACACCCCTGAAAATCGCTAATTGGCATCTTTCAGCCCTTTCTTTATTGTATAGAAATGCGATTATTTGAAAAAATACTTAACTTTGAATCGTTAATTTATGAATGAACAAAAACGGGAGGCCTACATAAGGTTTTGATACACAATAAGTAATGTTATGTTTATTAATTATAAAAAAAGAATTATATCATTTCTGAACTCTAGGAAAAAGCTAAACCGAAAAGAGTTTTTTGAGATAGTCTTTGAGCAAGGTTATCCCAAAATAATTATTGAAGAGGTGTATGATGCAATAGTGGAGTATCTTAACTTAACAGAAAGTCCGAATATTTATCCTGAGGATAATCTAGATGATGATTACAAAATACTTGAAGACGATATTGAGGATATTGTTCGAGGTATTTTAAAGAAGTTAAACCAGGACTATCCTAACAAATCGCAGAGATTGAATTATATAGAGCAAAGAAAAATAAACAATCCTTTATATAGCATTATAGGTATAATAGATGGAGTTAACTATTATTGGTTATTTTCCACGTTGAAGAGAGGATAAAAAATAAACGTATGAATTACTTGTCTTATAAATTTCATTTTAATTGGATAAAATATTTAATGATTACTATTGGTTTGATAATAAATATTATAGTAAGTTTTATAATTGTTAAAACAATAGTCAATAAAACACAACTCGAATCCATAGACACTATTGTTGTTTTATTTGTTTTTTTTATAAGTGTCCTTTTTTCAAGTTTTTATTATTATTACTTATTTAAATCAACAAATGTGTTGTTTGATAATAAATACATTTATATAGGAAATAAGAAAAACAATTTGAAGGAGATTAAGTTGTCCCATGTTAATAAGTTGAAAAGGAAAATGATGTTTTTTTATTTGATTTCGTTTGATGAAAAACAATGTAATTGTGAGCCAATTTATGTATTTATTTCAAATGATATAGTATTTGGAACGCATAAAAAGGTGAAAACCTTTAGAATTTTGATTGATGAGTCAAAAAAAGAAAATATTTAAATAATATAGTTAAAAATGGAACACTTAATTATTATTTTAATGGAAAAAACAGATAAAAAAGGGGCGTTAGCCCTGCAGTCATCGTAAAAGAAGATATAGAACTAGAAACATAAGGGGCGTAGCCCTGTAATCTAAAACAATTATTTTATGAGAAAAAATAATTATCATAATAATTAATTAAAAAAAACATGCATTTATTCAAAGTGATATATTATCAATATTATCTTTTTTATAAAAAGATAAAAGCATCACATGCTGATATGCATACTGTATTCCTTATGTCAATTATACTGACAATGTTGATAAGTTTACCAATAAGTTTATTTGTTAAAATTAATTATTCAATAATTATTAGTCCTGATTATTCTTTTGCATTAGTATTAATAATTTCATTTTTTTTATATTTTTTTATTATAAAAAAAGGAAATGCAAAGAAAATTAAAAAAAATAAGCCTAAGTTATATAAAAGTATTGTTGCTTCAATTATATCATCAATTCTCTTTTTTCTTTTACCAATTTCATTGCTTATTTTATATAATTTAATATAAAAAAATATCAAAATGAAAAAAATCATTATTATTTTAATAGCATTTATAGCATATATAACTTCGTATGCTCAACAACTAGAATACACCTACGATGCCGCAGGCAATCGCTAATTGCTTTTTTTCAGCCCTTTCTTTATTGTATAGAAATGCGAATTAAGGATTTTCAGTATTCTCGCTTATAGCAGCAAGAAAGCATTATTCTTTTTCTTCTTCCGTCCAAAATCTTTTGTTATTCAAATCGATAATTCCCCACAAGCCCTTGTCTTTTACCCACAGATAATCAGGATGTTCTATTCTGATATCTTGGTATTGATAATCAATAATTAATCGACCTTTTTTATTAATCACACCCCAAAGTTCCTCTTTTTTTACTTTTGCCAAACCTAAATGAAAGGAGGAAGCATCCACCCAGCTGCATGGGATTATTTCAATCCCTTTATAATTAATGTATCCCCAAAGATGCTCGTTGTTTCTAACTTTAGCTCTTTCTTCGTGAAAAGCTTGTACATTATCGTAATTCAACTCTTTAATAATTCGGCCTTTAGTTGTTATTATTACCCATTTATCAACACTATAAGCAATAGCATATTTTCCTTCTACGGGATAAATTACACTATAGATTGCAGGCACAACCACTTTGCCTTTATCATCAGTAATGCCCCAATTTTCTTTTAGTTTTACAGCTGCAAATCTATGGTTGAAAAAATCTACTGCATCAAAAAGAATAGGGATAATTTCTTCTCCTTCTTCGTCAATAAAACCCCATTTCCAATTGTATTTAACAGCAAGTTTACCCTCTTTGTATTCCGTTACTTCCTGAAAAACAGCTTTACGGAGAATATTAAATTCGCTGTCCATTATTCCCCAGACATCTGCAATACAGAAAGCAATACGCTCATCTGCTATCCATCTTAAACTGTCAAAATCAAATTTCAGTATAGTATTTCCTTCTCTGTCGATACAACCCCATTTTTTATGCAATTTAACCAGGGCAATATTGTCTTTAAATGCAGTTGCAGCCTTGTATTTGTTAATAATAAGTTCATCTCCTTTGGTATTAATGTAGCCCCAATATTTGTCATAAAAAACAGCTGCTCTTTCTTCGGAAAAAACATCTACTTTGTCGTACTTAAAAGGACAAATGCTATTGCCATTAACATCAATAAAACTGTATTTGTCGGTTTTATTTCTAACTATTCCATAGTCGTTATGAAATAAAGAAGTGGATTTAAAATTGCAGGGTAATATTGTTTTACTTTCACTATTTACATAACCAAAGAATTTCCCTTCACGATAGGGAATAAGCTCTTGTGGTTTTTTCCAAAATTGCGCAGAAGAAAGCGTAGAGATTAACAGGAAAAATACAAATATCTTGACAGTTTTGTGCATTGTAAAAGAGCGTTTATTTGATTTTTGTCATAATATATTTCGCGGTTTTAACAATAAGAATTCGGGGAAAAAGGCGATTTAGAAAAACCTGCACTTTATTTTTAAACCCATGAATTGCAGTTCGTTTTCCCTTCATCAATTTTTTGTATGCAAAGCGAGCAACATCTTTGGATTGCGCTATTTTTGTTTTATTAAAAACGGCGGAATTATCTGTTACACCGGCAGCTTCTCCAAATCCGGAAGAAGTTGGGCCGGGGCAAAGTGAGCAAACATAGATATTATGAACTCTTAATTCCTCGGCTATAGCTTCAGAAAAAGATTGCACATAAGCCTTTGTAGCAGCGTAAACCGCCATATATGGCAGAGGTTGAAATGCTCCTGTTGATGCTACGTTAAGGATTTTCCCGTCTTTACGAGCTATCATTTGCGGTAAAAACAGTTTACACAAAGTGGTTAAACTAAGCATATTTAGCTGTATCATTTTTTGGAGTTTTTCTGTATCAGCCTTTTCAAAGAGTGCAAAATCTCCAAAACCGGCATTGTTAACAAGAATGTCGATTTTTAGATTGGAATCTTGGGTTTTTCTGAACAAAATTTCAGCAGCTTTGATATCTGCTAAATCCAAAGAAAAAACATGAATATCAATATTCTTATGCTGAGAAAGAATTTCCTCTTTTATAGATTCTAAACGTTCCGTTCTTCGGGCAGTGAGAATAAGATTATGTTGCTTTTCAGCAAAAACCTTGGCTAATTCATAGCCAATTCCACTAGAAGCACCAGTAATTAGTGTGTATAAGTTGTTTTCCAATTTTAATTAAAGAATTATGATGAAAAAATGGGTTTTTAGTCAACAATAACAATGCTTTTGTTAAGAGGTCTGTATCTTCCAGTAACAACAGCACCAGCAGATGTTGCTTCAGCAGGAGTAGGTTTGTACGATCTGTCCATCCAAACGGTTCCAGGACCACTACCCAAAAGAGATAGTTTGTTAAGACCAAGAACAATGCTTGTTGCGTTGGGACTTGCTTGAGTAAAGACTTGCACATCACCTTCCACTTGTCCGTTGATTGTTACAGTAACTATCTCTAGAGCGGCAAGTGAATCGCCATCCCAGAATAATTCATAACTGGCGGATTTTGGAAGTGTATCAAATCCAACAGCAGGATAATCAATTTCATTAATGCTTACTTGATTTGTGAAAGTATTGCCATCAGTATCAGTCCATACAAAAGTGCCGGAGTTAACAAAGCCAACATATTCTTTTTCGTAATAAGCTAAACCGTTTTTCCATAAAAGTTGGTCACCATTAAATGTAACATTACTCGGGTCGCTAAGTTCTAAACGTGTTCCAAAAATATTGCTAAAATGAAAAATTGCGCGAGCATAGGTAATATCTTCATTTGCATTGTAAAAAAGTTCGTACTCTGCAAAAATGGTGTCTTGATCTACTTTGTCTGAATCTTCTCGTTCGCAAGAAAATGCAATAACAGCAAACAAGACAATGCTAAGAATAAATTTAATGTGTTTTTTCATAGTTTTTTGTTTTAATTTTCATGTAAAATTATCTTAATCAATGGTAAAACTAATATATTTTTTTGTGAAAGCAAATGATTTCATAAAAAAAAACAAATTAATATTTTGTTTTCTCTTCAGATTCATTCCATGAAATAAAGGGATGAAGCTTTTCTTCATGAGGAATTTCTTTTGTAATAATGGAACGCTGTTGTGGCTTTTTTGGAATTTCTTCATAAATAAAAGAATCATCAAAGCCTGCATTGGCAGCATCCATTTTTGAGGCTGCAAAATAAATTGCTTTGGGTCTGGCCCAATAAATAGCACCTAAACACATGGGACAAGGTTCACAACTGGCATATATTTCGCAGTCATTTAACTGGAAATCAGACAAATGCGCGCAGGCGTTTCTGATAGCATTCACTTCTGCGTGTGCAGTTGGGTCGTTGGAGGAGGTTACGGTATTTACTCCTTTTCCAATGATTTCATTATTTTTAACCACAATGGCACCAAAAGGTCCACCACCATTTTTCACATTTTCTATTGCCAAACGAATGGCGGCTGTCATAAATTCTTTTTTCATATCTGTCATATTTAAGCAATTACTTTATTGATACAAGAATTGATAATGGCGCAGGCTTTTTCAATTTCTTCATTAGTAATAATAAGCGGAGGAGCAATTCTCATCCTATTGTCGGCAAATAAAAACCAATCCACAATAATTTTATTGTCAATACAAAGATCGATAATTTTTTTATTAATGTCAAAATTATCAAATTCCAATGCCATCATAAGTCCTTTATGAGAAATGGCATTGATTTTATTGTTTTGTGAAAGGATTTGCACAAACAAGCTTGCTTTTTCTTCCACCTCTTCAATAATAGTAGAGTTAATTAAGATTTCTAAGGCTTTATGTCCTGCGGCGCAGCAAACGGGATGACCACCAAAAGTAGTAATGTGTCCTAGCACAGGTTTGTGGCTAAGTGAATGCATGATTTCTTTGGATGAAATAAATGCGCCCAAGGGCATTCCACCGCCAAAAGCTTTGGCAACACAAATAATATCCGGCTTTATTGCATGATGCATATAGGCAAAAAGCTTTCCTGTACGCCCCATTCCTGTTTGGACTTCATCAACAATAAGCAAAGCTCCGACTTCTTTGCAACGCTTATCCAGCTTTTCCAAATAATCTTTTTCGGGGAGAACAATACCTGCTTCTGCTTGCACACATTCAACAACAACAGCGGCAGTTTTTTCTGTAATCTCTCCAATCTCTTCAAAAGCATTATAATGTATTTGCTTAATATCGGGCAAAAGCGGACGAAAAGCCTGCTTGTATTCTTCTGAACCAATAATACTTAAAGCTGCATGTGTTCCTCCGTGATATGCATTGTAAAAAGAAATAATTTCTGTTCTTCCAGTGAAACGTTTGGCTAATTTCAGTGCTCCTTCAATTGCTTCTGAACCGGAATTTACAAAATATACGTTGTTTAAATGTTCGGCAATATTTTCCTTCAGCAAATTAGCATGAACAATCTGAGGCGCAAGAAGATATTCCCCATAAACCATCAGGTGCATATATTTTGCAGTCTGATCTTGCACTGCTTTAATGATATCTGGATTACTATGCCCCAAATTACTTACAGAAATCCCAGAGATCAAATCAATATATTTTTCGTTATTTTCTGAAATTAAGTAAATCCCTTTCGCTTGTTTAAAGTCCAAACCAATTGGAGCATCAGAGGTTTGAGCAATATCGCTTAAGAATTTTTTTTGGTAGTTTGATAACATTTATCTTAAATTTTGTTAATTCGTTTCTTTTTTATATATTGCAAAACTATTTAAATATAGTGAAAGAAAGTAGTTTTGTAGTGATTTTTATTGATTAGGTAGTATTTATTTTGAAGAGAGTTTAATATAAAATTATACAAATATGTTAGCTAACGCCTTTTTTGAATCCAAACGCATTAAAGCCTTAATGCTTTTTTTGATTTTTTCATTTTGTCTTCCATTTTTTGTCTATTCCCAACAAAATTCACCAAACGGTTTTATTGAGAATAAAGGTCAGGTTATAGATGATGATTTGAATCAGCGATTGGATGTATTGTGTACCTATGAATTGCCAGGAATAAAATTGTTTTTCTTTAAGAATAAAATACGTTATGTATTTCATAAAATGTATTACGAAGAAACAGCTGAAAGCAAGCAGAAATTTGAAGAAGGCGATTTAGAAGCAGCCAAAATGCTTTCTATGCGCATAGCACAAAGTAGCATTGATTTGCATTTCGTGGATGCTAATACTAATCCATCTATTGTTTTTAATGAAAAAAAAGAGCACTATGTGAATTTTTATCGTGGCGATCAAAAACTTCATGCTGTGCCTGTTTTTGGCGAATTGCTATATAAAAATATTTTTCCCAATGTGGATATTGTATTCAAAACCCAAGAACAAGGATTAAAATACGATATTGTTCTCCATAAAGGAGCAAAACTCTCAGATGTTCAGTTTAGATATGATGGTATTGACGAGCTTAGTATAGAAAACAATCAACTCTTAATAGAAAACGATTTTGTTTCTTTTTCGGAAAACATCCCAGCATCGTATTATTTACAGACAAATGAAGCGGTAGATGTAAATTACAAAATAACAAATACTTCAGCATTCTCTTTTACTATTGATGGCGTTTCAAATCTTGTAAGCGAAAATATTATTATTGATCCTAGTTTAGTTTGGTCAACGTATTTCCAACGAACAGTTGTAGGAAGTTCTTCTTCTATTCGGGGCAATACAGAAGTGGATGATAACGGTAATCTATTTTATCAAATATGCACCTACAGTGCTAATTTGCCTTTAGCAAATCCAGGAGGAGTAGTTTATTACAATCCAAATTATAACCCTTCTAGTGGTTTAGATATTTATTTTGCAAAATTTGATATTAATAGAGATTTGGTATGGTCAACTTACCTAGGTGGAACTGATGGAACCCAAAGTAATTATTATGATCATGGAATTAGTTTCTATGGAAATACTATGTATATTACAGGGAAAACAGATGCTAGTAATTTCCCACTACAAAACCAAGGAGGAGGAGCATATTATCAAACTTATCCGGGTTCAGGAAGTCTAGGTTTTTTGTCTAAGTTTGCTATAACAACAGGTCAAATGATACATTCCACTTATGTCAGGGTATATGAGCAACAAGTTGTGGCGACAGACAATAATGGGAATGTTGTTGTTGTGGGAAGAAATGTGTCTTCATCTGTAACACCAACCATTCTAACTAGAACAGGAGCCTATAATCAGGCAAGTTTTGGAGGCAGTAGTAGTAATTTAGTTATTTATATGTTTAATGCTAATATGAATCAAGTTTGGGGAACGTATTTTGGCGGAGACGGATATATTGATGCTATGGGCGTTACTTTTGATAGTAATAATAATTTATTCTTATTTTCTCGTTCCAGTTCATTAAACACATCTTTACCTCTTCATAATCCCGCAGGTGGTGCATATTATGACAATACAATTGATGGTAAATATGACTTGGGCTTGAGTAAGTTTTCATCAGCTGGTCTCTTGGTTTGGAGTACTTACTACGGTGGTCTTGGTTTAGAAGGATTATCTTATTCTAACGTTACAGTTAATGAGTCGGATGAGGTAATATTTACTTCTCAAACAACAAGTACAGGCATTAATACTTATAATCAAGGAGGAGGAGCCTATTATCAAGGAACACCACCCACTCATTTGGATGACGGATGGGCAGGAAATAGTACAGGATTTTTTATAAAATTTGCTAACACTGGCGTATTGCAGCATGCAACGTATGTTGGGAGAGATAACGAAATGGGTTATATCCAAGATAATCAAGCAGGATATTGTGATAGGCATTATATTATTCTTCAATCAAAAACTTTTCCAACAACTAATTTAAGCGGATCGTATAATGTTAGTAATGCTATTGCATCAGAGTATAATTATATGCTAGTTGAGTTTGAAGCAGATTTAAGCATACGATGGGCTTCTTATTTGCATTCTGACAGTATTTATATTACTCGTTCAGCTGCGGATTTAAATAATGGGAGATTATATTGTACAGGAACTACAAGAGCAACAGATTTTATCACTTTAGACCCGGGAAATCCTGCCTATTTTGATGATGCGCTGACCTCATGGTCTGGCACAGGCTCTCCTCTAGTTCATGCAATTATGGAATTTGATATAGGCAATGCTCCTATTATTAGTGTTTCTGGCGGAGGACCAGATACTATTTGCCAAGGAGATAATATCACTTTAGTAGCAACAGGAGCAGGAACAATTAATTGGTATGATGTTCCTTCGGGAGGAGTTCCAATAGGTACTGGAAGCAATTTCACCCTAACAAACTTGATGAATGATACTGTAATTTATGTTGAATCTGTAGTTGGAGGATGTGCTTCTGCAAGAGATTCAATCGTGATAACAGTTCTTCTTTCCGCTGATGCAACAATACTTACCGCCGGACCTTATTGTATAAGCCAAGGACCACAAACCTTAACAGCTGTTGACCCGGGCGGAACATGGAGCGGGACAGGAGTTAACTCCTCTGGAGTCTTTGATCCTTCATCAGCAGGAATAGGACAACATGAAATTATCTATACAATTGCTGATCCTTGTGGAGACGCAGATACTATCACTATTGAAGTTGTGGATAATTATGATGCAACAATCACTGCAGCGGGACCATTCTGCGATAATGAATCTG
>CAZJZP010000012.1:0-21202 GCA_964550505.1 uncultured Prolixibacteraceae bacterium
CAAAATTATGGCGCAGAGCAGGAATAATGACAGATTGTGAGTTTGTTGCTATTCGCTATTCTGGTAAAGAAGCTGTTTTTTTAAGAGGATTTCGTGCAATTTATATCGGTATTTTTATGAATGTGATTGTCATTGCGTGGGTCAATCTGGCAATGGTGAAAATCTTGAAAGTTATATTTCCTGATTTATTGTTTTTAGGAACAGAAGGCTTTGGGCTTGCTAATTTTTATTTTTCTTCGCACTTATTGTGGGTAGGCGTAATAATGCTTTTTATTGCTCTATATTCTGCTTTGTCAGGAATGTGGGGAATTTCTTTAACGGATTCATTTCAATTTGTAGTAGCAATGTCTGCTTGCATTGTGCTTGCGGTTTTTGCGGTTAATCATGCAGATATTGGAGGCATTCAAGGATTAAAAGCGAAATTGCCGGATTGGGTTTTTCAGACCTTTCCGAAGATATCCAGTGGAGGAAATAGCGGTTCAAATATGGGCATTCTTCAATTGTCAGTAACTTCTTTTGTAGCTTATATTGGTATTCAATGGTGGTCGAGCTGGTATCCTGGTGCGGAGCCTGGAGGCGGAGGTTATGTTGCTCAAAGAATGATGTCTGCTAAGGATGAAAAGCATTCGTTTTTGGCAACTCTTTGGTTTCAAATAGCGCATTTTGCCTTAAGACCTTGGCCATGGATTATTGTTGCATTAGTCAGTTTGGTGTTTTACCCCGACTTACCCCAGGAGGCCAGAGGAGAAGGTTTTGTAATGGTTATCAGAGATATCTTGCCTTCAGGTTTGCTGGGCTTATTGATAGCTGCTTTTTTTGCTGCTTATATGTCAACAATAGCTTCACAAACAGTATGGGGAACTTCTTATATTGTGAATGATTTATATAAGCCTATATTAAAACCAAACCGATCAGAAAAATACTATGTTAAAGTTTCTCGCTATACAACTGTAATTCTGATGTTTTTTTCCTTAATCCTTACCACACAATTTGATCAAATCATTGATGCTTGGAAATTTATATTGGAATGCAGCGCAGGGATTGGCTTAGTCTTAATCCTTCGTTGGTTTTGGTGGAGGATTAATGCTTGGACGGAAATTGCTGCTTTGCTGGCTCCTTTTGTTATTTATCCCGTATTAAAATATCATGAAATTCAATTTCCGGACAGCTTGATTTATATTGTTGCGTTTTCTACAATTGTGTGGCTGTTTGTTACCTTTATTACCAAACCAACAAAAGAAGAAAAATTGCGAAATTTCTATGCTAAAGTGCATCCAGGAGGAAGAGGTTGGAGGAAGATTGCAGCTCAAATGCCCGAAGTGAAAAGCGATGGCTCTTTTTATCGCTTATTAGTGAATTGGATTTTAGGTTGTGTGATGATAATGGGAATACTATTCGGTATTGGAAAATTGATTTTTGCTGAATACCTCTCTGCTATTGTGCATTTCCTTGTGTCAGGAATCTGTGTGATTATTATATATATCAATATGGCTCGTTTAGGATGGAAGAAAATAATTAAATAAGATGAGTGTTTTATTGTCAGAGAGCTAAGAAATGCATAAGTTTGTAAGCCATATAGGAGAGAACTTTGGGTAATAGATAAAAAGCCAGTTATATTATGATAATAAAGAATACAAGAATAAGAAAAAGCATTATTTTAGTTTTACTTCCATTTTTTTTGTTCTTCAAAGCAGAAGCACAAGTAATTTTGAATGGAACTATTGACAGTTTTGAGGAAATGAGTAAAATCGAAACCCATCCGATTCAGATGGACGACGGAACAATATTGATGATGGATTTTTATATTCCCATTACCCAAGATTGTGTGGTAACCATGATTAATATTCCAGGAATTGGAGACGTTCCAATTCAAATAATAGCAAGAAATACACAATATTTGATTTATGATTCGATTGACAATCAGATTAATCCCAATCCTTATCGTTTACCTTTGATTTTTACTCGAACACCTTATAACAAAGATGGAGATGATTTAGGACCTATTTTCGCTTTTATGGGTTATGCTTATGGAGCGCAGGATATGCGCGGTACTAATGCATCTTCAGGAGTCTATTTTCCGATGTATAGCGATGCATGGAATAAAAACAATTATCATCCAAATATTCATTATAATATTGATATTTCATCCCCAACTGACCCATGGAATGCAAATAAACATGAAGATGGAATACAAACATTGGATCGCTTGTTGAATGATGTAAAAAGAATATACGACTATGATAATGATTTGTATCCCGACACTTTTCTTCTTGGAAGTGGTTCTGTTGGTATGATTGGAGCAAGTGCATTAGGTAATTCTCAATATACTCTTGCTGCAACACGAGTTGTTGATCCCAATCAACAAGGATTACAATCGATTATGCCACTAGTAGCTTCGGCTGATCATTATTTATATACCATTACCAATAATGGAGTTTATCGTCAAGCTTTGGTTGATAATTGGATTAGTGGGCAGATGAATAATTTACTTAATGATGCATTAAATCCTATCGACACAAGCTTGATGAATAATTTGCATAGTTCAGCAGATTATGGTTTAACAAATAAATCAGCAGTTGCTGAAGAAGCTATTGATTTTTTATTAGTGGAAGGGAGTATTCCAGGATATTATCCAAACAGTCCCCTTCGTGCTTCAATGGATGTGAGTTATGCTCCCGTTGATGCTTTGGGAAATGCCGATAGCAATGGTGTTTATAGCAGGTATAGAAATATGAATGTTCCTGCTTACCATCTTAGCGGTTGGTGGGATATTTTTGTCGATGGTCAAATACAGAGTTTTAATGCTATGCGAAATCACGCCCAAAGCACCGAAACGGCTCAATTACAAAAATTGGTAATCGGACCATGGGCACATCAAACTGTTGGAAGCTTAACAACGGGCGATGCAACATATCCGCCCAACGTAATGGAGGTTTTGGGAATAAATGTCTTAAATACCAGTTTTTCTAGTTTTGATACTACTATGTTAGCAGATTTAATGCAATCAGAGTTGTACGGCTGGTTCAGATATACGATAAACCAAAAGGCGCATCCTTCTACTACGGAGCCAAAATTTATTATTCCAGAAAGTCATGATTGGCAGTACGTTAGCTCCACTATTGAAGCGCGTGTGCCATCCGCTGATTACATTGTTCCTTACACAAAATTTATTCAATATATCGCAGGTCAAACAACTTTAGACAATGTGCAGATAGAAATTCGAACAAGCAGCGGAACATCACCATACACTTATTCAATCCCCGCTTTGGATCCGCCCATAATTCCGATGAACGATACTATTCAAAACACAGATGTTGTTGATTTTATGCAAGTTCCAGCTGTTCGATTATATATGGTAGGACCACTTGATGATGGAGTGCCGGAAAATCAAAATTGTGGAAATTACTGGGTTTCGTGCGATAGCTTTCCTTTTAGCAATGGAATTCATTTTGAAACATTCTATCTACATCAGAATAATACCATGGATAATCAAATCCCTTCCACTAATGAAGGAAGTTTGTCTTATACACATAATCCTGATAATCCTGTACTAACAGTTGGTGGAGCGAATATGACAATTCAAACACCGCAAGGGACTCCTCGATATAGCCAAGGACAAATGAATTTGGCAGATCCATTATTTGCATCCTATACGATGAATCATCCAGGAGTTATTCAGTTTAGTAGTGGAATTATTCAGGATTCTTTAAGGATTTTGGGATTTCCTAAAGCTACGCTATATGCACAAACTGATGTTGCCGGTGGTGGACCAACTGATACAGACTTTTTTGTCCGTATTTTGGATGTCTATCCTGACGGAAGAGAGATGTTTGTGGTGGAAGGCTGTGTTAATGCCAGAGCCAGAGAATATGTTCGTTCGTTGTATAATAATAATGAAAATATTAATGCACCATATTCCAATATCAATTCCGGAACTATTTATGAATATCAGTTGAAAATGATGCCAATAGGATATGTTTGGGGTAAAAACCACCGAGTTAAAGTATTAATCAGCAGTGGAAATTATCCACGCTATCAGTCAAACCCAAACTTGCCGATACAGCACAATGAATTTTTTAGAAGAAAACCTGGCGACAGTCAGCAATATTTTTATCAAGGAAATTTTATGACACCAAGAATGGCTGTGCAGAGTATTTATTTTTCTCCTTCTTATCCTAGTCATATTCAATTGCCAATATTAGATAATATTCCTTTTTCGATAGAAGAAGATAAAGACAAAACAATTCAATCTTTTTCCTTTGGTGTATATCCTAATCCTGCAAGCGAATCTGTTTCTCTGCATTTACCAAATGATGAAGCTCTTGTTCATATTTATACAGTAAATGCACGATTGATTTCCGAAATCCAAGTAAATCAATCAGTTATCCTTGATGTTAGTCATTTTACTCCAGGCTTGTATTTTATCAAATATATTTCACATAAATATCAACATACAGAAAAACTTATAGTGTTTTAAGCTATAAGAAGAAATGTTTTCTTTTTCTTTTTTGTTTATCTTACGTCCAGTTTTTCAACTTATTACATGCCTTAATTTATTTAGATTAAGTATAAATATCAAAAAAACTTTGATTTATATGTAGGTATTTATATATTTGTGATTAGAAAAATAGCAAAGTATTTAATTTTCTTGCTTTGCCCTTGTTAAATTTAAAACTAAAAAAATGAAAAAAATTGTTTTTATTATGCTTGCCTTAGCAATAGGTTTTGTGGCCTGTAAAAAGGATAAGGACGATGATGAAGATCCCAGTCCTTATGACAACATTACAGTAGCGCAATCGCAAGAAGCTTTTGTGATGATTACATCCGCTACATGGTGACCTTATTGTGGTAGTTGGGGTATCCCAACTTTCGAAGAAGCTCTCAATGGAGCTGGTAATATTGATGCTGCACGAGTAAACGGAGTTTCCCTAGATTATTCAGGTACTTTAGCTCATCCAATGGCAGCTACTTTAAAATCTGAATTTGGTATTGGAGGTCCTCCAAATTTATGGATTGAATTTAACAATGCATATAATTTAAATCCAACAGGTTGGAAAAATGCTATTGTTGCTCGTCAGGCCGAAACGACGGTTAGTTGTGGTGTTGGTATGGCTAAAGAAATTAGTGGAAATACAGTTACTTTATACGTTAAAGCAAAGTTTTTCTCTACACTTAGTGGTACTTATAACCTTGCGGTTTATGCAGTAGAAAATCATGTTACTGCCACTCAACAAGGTATGACAAGTGATCAGCATTATAGAGTACTTCGCGGGGAAGTTACTGCAGATGATGAGTTTGGAGTACAAATCTTTAGTGGTACATCTCCAGAAGAATATACCAATACATTTACCTATACACCAGATTCAGGTGTGGAAATTAACAATCTTCAATTTGTTGCCGTGATTTATAAAATGGAAAATAGTAAACCCGTTGAATCACCAAATTCAAATACTTTATAGAAATAACACTATTTGATAAAAAAAACCACTTTTTAAAAGTGGTTTTTTTTATGTGTAAAAATAAAAATGTAGTTTTGAAGAAATTTTTAGAGATATGAGCAGTGTGTTAATGGATATTATCAAACTATCAATATCAGCTGGAGAAGAAATATTGAAAGTATATCACGCGGAAGATTTTGGAATAGAGATAAAAGAAGATGATTCTCCGTTAACATTGGCAGATAAGAGGGCAAATGATGTAATTCTTGATTTTTTAAAAACAACAGCATATCCCATTCTTAGTGAAGAAGGAAAAGAAATCTCCTTTGCAGAACGTAAAAACTGGAAGCAATTTTGGTTGGTTGACCCCTTAGATGGAACTAAAGAATTTATTAAAAAGAATGGTGAGTTTACGGTAAATATTGCTTTTATAGAGGAACAAAGAGCAGTTTTTGGGGTTATTTATGCGCCTGTTTTAGACACGCTATACTGTGGCTATGAAAACAAGTCTTTTTGCTTGGAAAAGGCATCAAAAATCCTTAGCTCAACATTTTCTTTAGAGGATTTTGAAAAAATTGCAACACAACTTCCCCTTGAAAAGAAAACAAGCACCTATAAAGTTGTAGGCAGTCGTTCGCATATGAATGAAGAAACGGAAATCTTTATTGAAAACCTAAGAAAACAGCATTCTGAAATCAAGGTGATTAGTAAGGGAAGTTCATTGAAAATTTGTCTTGTTGCTGAAGGTAATGCCGATATTTATCCGCGTTTTGGTCCTACCATGGAATGGGACACGGCTGCCGGTCATGCAATTATTAATAATATGGGAGGGAAAGTTCTGGAAGTAAATCAAGGAAAAGAACTCCTTTACAACAAAGAAAATTTATTAAATCCATATTTTATTGTTTATCCTAAATAACTAAACGACTATGATGAAAAAATTTATGCTTTTAACAGTAATGAGCTTATTTGCAATTATCTCTTCAGCTCAAATCAGTATTACTCATTATGATATTCTTAATATTGGAGAATATGCAGTAATAAATCACGACACCTTACCTTCTTCCGCATTGCTAACAGGCAGTGCTGGACCAAATCAAACGTGGGATTTTTCTGCTTTAGGAACTTCTTTTATCGACACAATTGGAGTGGTTGATCCAAGCACTACTACTTATTATAGTCATTTTCCAAATGCAAATATGTGTGGAAGAGATACAGCTGATGGTGGTTTATATTTTCGCAAAACACCTCAGTTTTTTACAGTAGAAGGCTTTGCTGCGACTGTTGATTTTCAAGGGGTTTCTGTGCCTTTAGTTTCTCCTTTTCAACCTGCGGATACTGTTGTAAAATTCCCTCTCAATTATTTAGATTGGGGAAACAGTAACTATATTGAAATCGACCATAGTATGTATTATGGGCAAATGGTTTCTACTTTTATGGTTGATTCTGTTCGTTATAAATCTAAAGTAAGAAAATCTTATGTAATGGATGCTTGGGGTTCTGTTACAACTCCTATTGCAACATATTCTGCTTTAAGGCAAAATTTGCAAGAAGTTAGAATTGATAGCCTGTGGATTTTCCCTCAGCTAACAGGATCGTGGATGTTTTTTATGGAATCAAACGACACTAGTCGATACTATAATTGGTTTGCCAAAGAAATGGGTCTTCAATTAATAGAAATGGAGTGGGATGAGGATTTAAACCAAGCTATTTCCATTGATTGGGTTTCTGCATCTACTCATGATTTTGTTCCAGAAAACGAAAAGCATTCCTTAACTATCTATCCTAACCCAAGTGTAGATTATGTGCAGATTGACTTTGAACAAAAAACAAGCGGTTTAGTACGTATTTATGATCTTAGATCCGCACTTATCTATGAGCAAAAGATAGAAGGGGAAAAATCTATCAATATCAATACAAGCAATTTTGATTCTGGCGTGTATTTTATTCGTTTTATAGATGAGAACAATAAGCAGTATATAAATAAAATGCTGAAAAAATAGCGCTTAATAAATTAAGCTTTCATTATTGCAGCTTTTTTCTGAATTCGTTTACTAAAAAATGGATGGAGAAAAACTGCAATAATGATTATTAGCGCACCGATATAAAAACCAAGCGTCATTTTTTCGGAATCTCCAAAGATTAAAAAAGCAGCTAAAATACCATAAACTGGTTCTAAGTTTATGGCTAATAGAACTGTAAAAGCACCCAATCTTTTTATTAGGTCGATAATCAGAACAAAGGCTCCAGCAGTGCAGACTGTTCCTAAAATAAGCAGATAAACCATATCGTATCCTTCAAAATGACTAGGATGCAGCGCTAGTTTTTCGCCCATAAGTAAGAATAAGATATTCACGCCAATAAAACCGCCGAGCATTTCGTAAAAGGTCATGATATTGACAGCAATTTCTTTTTTTGCATGCTTATCATTTAAAACACTGAATAAACTTGCTAAAAATGCAGCCATAATCCCATATATTATTCCAGTTATGTAAGAGGTTTCAAATTGAAAAATGATGTATAATCCGCCAAGAATAAAAATACCGGTAAGTACATCAAACCATAAAAGCTTCTTCTTGTGTATTATCGGTTCTAAAAAGCTGGTAAATAAAGATTGTGAAGCCAAACATCCCAAAGCAACAGATACATTAGCGCTTTTTATAGATTCAAAAAAGCAAAACCAATGCAAACCGACAATAATTCCAATTCCCAAGAATATCAAAGTGTTTTTTGTTGAAAGAACAAACTTCTTTTTCCTGATGCTTAAAATAATAAACATCGCAATTGTAGCAATTAGCAAGCGATACCAAACTAATTCTGCTGTTTCCAGACTGATTAGTTTTCCTAATATACCCGTAAAACCCAGCACTAATACTGTTGCATGCAGTAAGAAAAAAGTTGATGTCTTATTAGTGAAATCTTTCATATTGCGGTAAAAGTAAAAAAAACTGTTGAAAACTCTGCAAATTCTTGTGTTTTCAAACAAAAGTATTTTATATTTTTGTACAAATTATTTTTTAAAATTTTAATGAAAGAAACAAACTACACAGAAGACAGCATACAATCATTAAATCCGGAAGAACATATTCGTTTACGTCCGGGAATGTATATTGGGAAGTTGGGAAACGGCAATTCTCAAGATGATGGAATTTATGTTTTATTGAAAGAAATTATCGATAACTCCATTGACGAATACGTCATGGGAAACGGCAAAAAGATAGAAGTTAAAATCAGCGAAGATTTAGTTAGTGTCCGAGATTACGGTCGTGGAATACCTTTAGGAAGCGTAAAAGATTGTGTGTCAAAAATCAATACTGGAGCAAAATACAATTCAGACGTTTTTAAAAAAGCAGTTGGATTAAATGGAGTTGGGAGTAAAGCTGTAAACGCTTTGTCAGAAAAATTTATTGCAACATCATTTAGAGATGGTCAAAGAAAAGAAGTTGTTTTTTCTAAAGGCATATTACAAGAAGACAAGGATATTGTTAGTACCGATCAAAAGCCAGGGACTTTAATACAGTTTATCCCAGATACAGAAATGTTCGGAAATTTCCAGTACGTTGAAGAATATGTTGAACGCATGCTCTGGAATTATGCTTATCTGAATAAGGGATTAACTTTGGTCTTGAACGGAAAGACCTTTTATTCCAAAAATGGTTTGTATGATTTGTTACAGAGTAATATTGATGAGAATATTCTGTATCCTATTGTTCATTTAGGCGAAGGCGATTTTGAATTTGCTTTTACGCATGCATCAAAACAGTATAGTGAAGAATACTATTCTTTTGTAAATGGACAGAATACCACCCAAGGAGGAACGCATCTTAATGCTTTCCGCGAAGCTTTTATTAAAACAATACGTGATTTTTATAAGAAAGATTTTGATGCTTCTGATATTAAAACATCTTTATTAGTAGCCCTGAGTATCAAAATTCAAGAACCAATTTTTGAATCACAAACCAAAACCAAACTGGGTTCCAGTCATGTTGAAGATGGAGGTCAGACGGTTAAAAATTATGTAGGAGAAATTGTAAGCAAGTATTTGGATAATTATTTGCACCAAAATCAAGAAGTGGCAGAAGCTATTTTGCAAAAAATTGTGCAATCGGAGAAGGAACGTAAACAAATGGCAGGGATTAAAAAGCTTGCCAGAGAAAGTGCCAAAAAAGTGAGTTTGCACAATAAAAAACTCCGCGATTGTAAAATACACAATACAGATATCAAATCCGACAGGCGTTCGGAAACAACATTATTTATTACCGAAGGAGATTCTGCTAGTGGTTCCATCACAAAATCCAGAGATGTGCAAACACAAGCCGTCTTTAGTTTGCGAGGAAAACCGCTAAATTCCTATGGGATGTCTAAAAAAATTGTCTATCAGAACGAAGAATTTAATTTGCTGCAAGCTGCGCTGAATATTGAAGAAGGCATTGAAAATCTGCGCTATAATAACATTGTAATTGCTACCGATGCTGATGTGGATGGTATGCATATTCGTATGCTTTTACTTACGTTTTTCTTGCAATTTTATCCTGATTTGGTAAAGGCCGGACATCTTTATATTCTTCAAACACCGCTTTTCAGAGTCAGAAATAAGCAAAAAACCATTTATTGTTATAGCGAAGAAGAAAGAAGAGAAGCTCTTCGTTATCTAAAAAACAACACAGTGATTGCTCGATTTAAAGGTTTGGGAGAAATTTCTCCAGATGAATTCCGCCATTTTATTGGACGTGATATTCGCCTTGACCCTGTTATGATGTCTAAAGATTTTAGCATTGAAGAAATACTTCGTTTTTATATGGGGAAAAACACACCCGAAAGGCAGGAATTTATTATTGAAAATCTTCGAATTGAAAAAGATATTATTGAAAATGCGTCTTAAAAATGACAGAAGGTCTTATCACCATCATATTAATTGCAATAAGCCTTAGTTTTGACAGTTTTGCTGTATCATTGAGCTGTGGTATTGCAAAGCACAAGATGCAACTAGTACAAATTCTTAAAATTGCGCTTGTTTTATCGCTATTTCAAGGATTGATGCCTTTGGTAGGATGGCTGGCAGGAGAACAATTATTGCCGTATATTGAAGAATTTGATCATTGGGTTGCGCTTTTACTATTATCCTTGATTGGAGGAAAGATGATAATAGAAAGTTTTAAGTCGGAAGATGTTAAGAAAAAAATCAATCCGGAGAAATTTTCTGTTATTTTGTTATTGGGTTTATCAACTAGCATTGATGCTTTGGCAGTAGGTTTTAGCTTGAGTCTGTTTTGTTTGCATATTTTGCTTGCGCTGGCAATAATTACTGTAGTTACTTTTTTAGCTGTTTTATTGGGCATTTTTATCGGCAAAAAGTCTAAAACCAACAAGAGTAGAAGAGCAGAAATTATTGGTGGAATTATTCTTATCGCAATAGGAGTGAAGATAGTCTTAGAACACACTGTTTGGCAATAAAAACATGAAATGAAATTTATGCTTATGAAAAAAATACTAATCGTTAACGGTCCAAATTTAAATTTACTTGGAAATAGAGAGCCTGATATTTACGGAAAACAAAATTTTGATGATTATTTTGCCAGCTTGCAACATGATTATACCGAAGTTCAATTAAGCTATTTTCAATCGAATATTGAAGGGGAGATTATCACAAAAATTCAAGAAGCAGCGGCTCTGTATGATGGAATTATTATTAATCCAGCTGGTTATTCGCATTCTTCCGTTGCCATTGCGGATGCAATTAAAGCTATTGATATTCCTGTGGTAGAAGTACATATCTCAAATATACATGCAAGAGAAGAGTATCGACAATTATCTATTACTGGAGCTGCATCCAAAGGCGTAATTTCTGGTTTTGGTCTTTCTTCCTATGCTATGGCAATACATTATTTTATTCAGGAAAGACTTCGCTAAAAGTTTTTTTCCCTTTCATATAATGTTGCCAAACAATGCTTTTGGAATAGCAATGACTGGGGTATTTTTTTATTCCTTTTGCACGTTTTTTCTTATGCTTTTTATATTGAGCGATAAAATGAAAATAAGATTTGTAAACAGCAACAAAATCCTTAAAACCACCAGAAAACAAAAAGCGTAAAGCCGCAACTTGGTCAAGAAAAAAGCGAAGGAAGAAAACTTTAAAGATTTTTTTCTTAGGTAAATTCTTTAATAAAAGAATGTGATTATTTCTGAAATTCAAATAGGTTTTTCGTGCGTTATTTTTTGGCAATGTTCCTCCGCCAATATGATAAACCGTGGATTTTCCACAATAATAGATTTTATGACCGCTGTTTTTTAATCTCCAGCACAAATCAATTTCTTCCATATGCGCAAAAAAATCTTCATCCAATCCTTGATGAGCATGATAAATTTCTGAACGAATCATTAGGCAAGCACCACTAGCCCAAAAAACTTCCGCATTTTCATCATATTGTCCTTTATCTTCTTCTAAATTGAAGAATATTCTTCCCCTGCAAAAGGGATAGCCCAAATGGTCAATATATCCTCCCGCAGCACCGGCATATTCAAATTTTGTTTTATCATGATAATCCAAGAGTTTAGCTTGACAAGCTGCTATATCTGGATTTTCTTCCAATAATTGATACATTGGTTTTATCCAATCGGCAGTAACTTCAATATCCGAATTGAGCAAAATATAGTATTTTGCTTCTATTTCTTTCAATGCATCATTATAACCCTTTGCAAAACCACCGTTTTCTTTGTTTTGTATAATACGTATCTGTGGAAAATGTTCTTTTAAAAATGAAACGGAATCATCAGAAGAATTGTTATCAGCGATAATAATCTCAGCATCATTCTGAGAATGTTGAATAACACCGGGCAGGAATTTCTCTAGGAATTTTTTCCCGTTCCAGTTAAGTATGACAACCGCCGTATTCTTCACAATTGCAAAGTAAATCTTTTATTTTGATTTTTGAAAAGAAACAATGAAAAATTCGACCGAATTATCGGGGCATATTGAAATAATCCTTGCTTTTATTTCCCCAATTATCCTGAATATCTTCCTGATAAGGATCGTTTGATATTTGATTTCGCTTATGTAATTCCAATTGCCAATTGATATTTTGCACTTCTCCGATGACATCAGAATGAAGTAGTTCGTAGTTATTAGATACTAAATCGGTACAGTAAAAAACGAATTTTCCCTCTCTGTTATTACGAATTGCATAATAATGCCATATTTCATAAGGATAAGCATTGGGTTCATGTTCACTTTTTTGAATAGAATTTGGTGGACCGTATTTTAGGTAAACGCGACCTCTGTCAGTATCGTATCCTTTTTGAATACTTGTGCCGTAATTTTGATTTACTTTAACTACTTCTGCGTAGTATTCCATCCATTCTTTTTCGGGTTCCAAATTATTTCTGGTGTACCAAAAATGATAGAAATAGCGCTGCATCATGACCAAACTATCCATTTTTAGCTGATTTTCAGCATAATTTTTTTCCTTTTCAGAGGAAATAGGTCGTAAACTACGGACAAAATCCCGAAGCGTATCAATAGATGTAATTTGAGAAGCAAAAGTATATTCAATGTCTATAGCATCAATGTCTTCAAATTGGTATTCTACATTTGGATTTGAGCGTTGGAAAAATAATTTATTTTGTGCTAATAATTCATTACGCTCATTTCTGGCTTCAATCACCAAATTATAATTTCCGGAAGCTAAGTTGCTTATATCAAATTCGTTAAAAACAACAATTACGTCTTTTGCATATTCTCTTTTAAAGCTTTGCTTGTCTGAAATTGCTTGTGCAGTTTCAAAGGATTCGATATACATTCTAATCAAAAGACGGCCTTCTTCTCCCAGCTTTTCTTTGGTATTGTATATTTCAGCATAAAAAGTAAATTTTTCAATATAGGAAGGATAGAAATTCGTGGAATATGGAATTAAATCATATCCTGCTTTGGAAATGGCAGTTTCCTTTTGTGTTTTTTTATAGGATTCTACTAATTGAATGCCGGAAACATGAATTTTGTCGCCTTTATAAAAAATTTCTACTGCTTCTTTAGCTTTAAGGGCTTTTGCTTCGCTGTTATTATCTTTAATACTTATTTCTAAATCATAATATCCATTACCGAGAGCAAATCGTTGTTGATCGATAAAGGTAAAACTCACATCACTGCTGTCTTCCAGCTCGGGACTAAGGAGGTTGTATTTTTTAAAGTCTTTGATAACTTCATCCTTATCTTTAAAAATCAAGGTAATTTCTATACTGGCTTGGAATTTTCCATTTTCCAACTGAACGAAGTTCACACTTTTACCATCCACGCTGAGGTATGTTTCTAAATAAGGACCGTCAACAGGAGATACAAATGAAGCATAGGAAAGTATAGCTTTAATATCTTTAGCATAAGATAAGGAACAAAAAACAAGCAGCAATACGCTTAAAATAAATTTCTTCATAATAGTGATTTTTGCAAAAATACAAAAAAAACATCCCTTAGGTCAAATTTTTATGAATTAACGGATGCTTTTTCTAAGTTAACAGTAAGTATAAAACAGCCCGAAGGCTGTTTTGTTTTTATTGTATCACAATCTTCTCTGTTATCCTTTGCTCCTTAGCAATGCAATGCAGCAGATATATTCCTTTTGGTAGCGTAGCAATATCTATTTCTATTTCTATGCTGTTTGCCTTTATCTCTTTGCTAAAGACTTCATCACCGATTATCGTTGTGATTTGGATATGAGAATATTCTGTGATATTCTCTACCACAAAGACGCCTTTGTTGGGGTTGGGGTAGATTTGTACTAAGCTAGTAAAGTTTTCATTAATCCCAACGTTATTGTATGTATATAATTTCACTTGTCCTGCATCACTTCCATTAGCATCATTTCCATCAGCACCTACCGCCATTGATAAACCATCTGAACTTAAACTAACTGACCAACCAAATAAGTCTAAAGCTGCATCTCCGTCAATATCGCTTCCCATTTGTATCCAATTTCCTGCCATATTTTGATAAACTCTTACATGACCAGCATCGTTGCCATTAGAATCATTATATGGAGCTCCTATTGCTACTATTGTTCCATCTGCACTTAAGCTTATTGATAATCCTGAATTATCTCCTGCCGCTTCTCCATCAATATCCTGCCCTATTTGTGTCCATGTCCCTGAAATATTCTCATATAGTCTTACATGACCGGCATCACCACCATTCCCATCATTGTTAATAGCTCCAATGGCTACTATAGATCCATCATCACTTAAGCTAACTGAACCGCCAGACCAATCGTCTGCTGCTTCACCATCAATATCATTTCCTATTTGTGTCCAAGTGCCAGCTGTGTATTTATATATTCTAACATGTCCTGCATTAATTCCATTATCACTATTTTTTGGAGCTCCTATTGCCACAATTGCACTATCACTACTTAAACTTACAGAAGCACCAGAGAAATCACCTGCTGCTTCGCCATCAATATCTTGTCCCATTTGTATCCAGCTACCTGCAATGTTTTGATATACTCTTACATGTCCAGCATTTGTGCCATTACCATTATTTAAATATGCTCCAATAGCTAGCATTGAACCGTTTTTATTTATGCTAACAGAAATTCCAAAATAATTATTTGCTGCTTCACCATCTATATCATCTCCATACTGTACCCAAACTCCGGCACTATCTCTATACACTCTAACATGACCTGCTTTTAATCCATTAGCAGAATTTTGCGGAGCTCCAATTGCTAAAACTAAGCCATCTGCACTTAAACTGACAGATTCTCCAGACCAATCACTTATTGTTTCTCCATAAATATTGTTACCATATTGCACCCAATTTCCTATGCTGTTTTTATAAACTTGCACATATCCATCACTACTGCCAACAGGAGGAGACTGAGGAGCACCAATGGCAACCAATGAACCATCTGCACTAATACTTACAGAATGACCAAACCAATCATTTGATTGTATTCCCTCAATATCACTACCTATCTGTGTCCATTGTGCGTTTAGTATTGTGTTAGCTAATAGAAGCAATATTACAATCAGTATTTGTTTTTTCATTTTTGTTTAGTATTATTTAAAGGCAAGTTTTTCTTGCAATTTTTTGATTTCTTTTTTCATGTGATATACAAATAAAAACTCAAATGTAATAAAATATATTATTATGCTTTATAATGCCTATCATTTTTTTTAAAAATTGACTTAAAGAATACATAATAATGATTAGTTTTGCTAAAAAGAAACACAATGAATTTGAAAACATTAATTGCTCTGGCTGGGCTTTTACTTTTTTTTCTTGCCTTTATGTATGTCGTTATTTATATTGCTAAAAAGATAAAATCAGCCAATAAAAATCGAAAAAAGAAGAAAATGGATTAAAATCCGATTACCCTGAATTCTGTTCTTCTGTTTTTAGCTCTGCCTTCTTCAGTTTCATTAGTATCAATGGGCTTGTCCATGCCAAATCCTTTGTATGAAAGCCTTTCTTTAGCAATTCCATGTGCAATAAGATATTCATAAACCGCTTTTGCCCTATTTTCAGACAAGATTTGGTTGTGCTGCTTTCCTCCCTGATTATCAGTATGTCCACGAATTTCAATCTGCATTTTTGGATTTTCATTCAAGAGTTTTGTCAAACGCAGCAATTCCGCTTTGGATTCATTCTTAAGCACATATTTATCGGTATCGAAGAAAATATTTTTCAAGATGACAACGCCGTCTTTTGAAATGGGCTGTAAAGGAATGTTTTTATGGTAAGCATCTTGTTTATCTTTTACTCCTTTTAATTCAAAGTTCTCAGAATAAAACAAATAGCCATCTTTGGAAACATTAAGAGCATATTCACTATTCGTGGGCAGACAAACCAAAAATTCCCCATTTTTATTATCAGAATAGGATTCGATTACAGTTTCCTGTGTCTTTAAATCAATTAATTCAAAGCGTGCACCTAATTTTGCATTGCTTTCAGCATCAAAAACAATTCCTTTTAAGTATGTAACGGTTATTGGTCTGGCTTCTTCATATAATTCAAAACTGTAAATATCTAACATTCCTTCTCCGCCTTCCATTTCAGAGGCATAATAAGCAGTATTTCCTTGTGCATTAACAATGACGTGGGTTTCTTTTTTATGTGTATTTATCGGATAACCAATGTTTACAGGTGTTCCCCAATTTCCTTCAGCATCTCTACGAGAAATAAAAATATCAAAATCACCTAAGCCCAAATGACCTTCAGAAGTAAAATACAAGGTTTGATTATCGGGATGGATAAAAGGGGACATTTCGTTTCCAGAGCTATTAATTTCTCTGCCGATATTTTGTGGATATTGCCATTTGCCATCTTTGCCTAATTCGGTGTACCAAATATCCATTCCTCCATATCCTCCTTTTCTTCCGCTGGTAAAATAGATTGTTTTACCGTCAGAAGAAATACTGGGTTGGGATTCCCAAGTATCAGTATTTACGATAGAACCCATATTTCGAGGATTACTCCACACTCCGCCTTCGTATTTAGCGGTGTATAAATCACAACTTCCATGTCCATTAGGTCTATTACAAGCAGTGAAAATAATGGTTTTTCCATCCGGAGAAATACATTGAGCTCCTTCGTTTCTGTTTGTATTTAACGGAGGACCAACATCTTTAATTTTTGTCCATTCTCCATTTTTCTTATAACTAACAAAGAAATCTTCTTCATATTGACAACCGGCACATTCGGTGTTTTTATCGCGTGGACGTGCAATAGTAATAATTAGCGTTTGTTCATCAGCCGTAAGCGTTGGAGAATAATCGTTGTAAGGAGTGTTTATATTTGAACCTAAGTTAATAGGTTCAAAAGGAACAGGATTGTTAAATAATTTCAGAGCAAATTCCACTTCCTTTATTTTAGATCCAATTTTCTCTCGTTGTGCAATATCGTTTTGTGGAATTTTTTCAAGATAAGCTTGGTAATTTTTTAAAGCGGCAGCATACATTCCTTCTTTGAATTCTAAGTTAGCTGTTACATAGAATAAGTTTGGCCAAAAATCACCATCAATTGCAATTGCTTGGTTATAATAGTGAATAGCTTTATCATAAATGCGTAATTCCTCGTAGGTAGTTCCGAGCATGATATAAGCCTCTATAAATTTATTGTCGTGTTCGATAGCTTTAGTAAATCCATTGATTGCATCTTCATATTCATAAGCAGATAAGCTTTTTAAAGCCGTATTATAAGAAGCAATAGCTTTTTTGTTTTTAGTACTCAGTTTATCTGTTTGTGCAAAAGATACAACAGAGAATAAAAAGAAGAAGAAAGATACTAGAATAATTTTTTTTTGCATTTGATAGAATTTTAAGTATTCAATTTATGGAATATGCATATACTTATGTGTTTGTAACGAAATATTCCACTTTGTATTTTCTTTAACGTATTGAATAATTTCAGGCAATATATTATTAATGTTTCCCCATTCGGGTTGAAGATAAAGTTTGCATTTGCTATTTACCTTTTTTGCATTCTCTTCTGCCCATTCGAAATCTTCAACACTATGAATAACTTGTTTCAATTCGTTTGCCATTGGAAAAATACCATCAAGACTTGTGCCTTTTTTTTTGGGAGAAAGACAAATCCAATCCCATTTTCCGCTTAGCGGATGATTTCCACAGGTTTCTAAGAAATTTTCAATATGATTTTCATGCAGTTTTTCGCATAAATAATCCATTGGATGCAATAGTGGTTCTCCACCAGTTACAACAACAGATTTAGCAGGATAGGAAAGTATTTTTTCAATAATACTATCAACGCTTCGTATCGGATGCTTTTTTGGATCCCATGATTCTTTCACATCACACCATTTACATCCTACATCACAGCCTCCTAAACGAATAAAATAGGCCGCTTTGCCTGTGTGGTATCCTTCGCCCTGAATGCTGTAAAACTCTTCCATCAAGGGCAAGCTTCTTCCTGTTTCCAATGCTGTTTTATCTTTCATAAAGAAGCAAATATACGATTTCTTTTGATTTTTTTGTTTTAAGGAAGTATAATGATTTTCTCGCTTTCTGTTTTTCCGTTTCGATTAAGACTTAGATAATAAATTCCTTGACTCAAATTGCTACTGCATAATTCTGTTTTTCCAGATTGATTGGTATAACCGCTTAAAATTTCAGCTCCGTAAGTATTAAAAAGAGTGTAGCGACTTTCTGTCATGCTTTCTGTAAGTATGGTAAAACGATTTTTGCAAGGATTAGGAATAATGCGGAAACTTTTATCTTGCGCAGGAATCCACTGTCCTGAAGTGTTGGGACTTGTCCAATAATTATGGTCGAAAATAAAAATCCGAGGAGCATAAAATAGGGGAGAGGGCGATTTTTCGTTAGATATGCAGAAATAATTATTGTTTACAAAACAAATGCCTTCGGTTTGGTATCCCATAAAATCAATGGGGAAATCAATTCTTCTTTTATTTCCACTTAGAATATCACTTTGCTGATAATCCCAAAAAATCCAGAAAAAAGGACGATAGCTATGGTAACCGCTTAGAACAATACGAGATTTATCAGGTGAAATATCAGCTCCAGTTATTAAGCCGTTTACATTAAAACTGTCCAGCGGACTTAGGACATATTCCCCACTATCTGTAGGAAGTGTGTAGATTTTTGTTTTATTATCCACCCAGTTTTTTGTGAATAAGAAAATGCTGTCGTTGTGAATTATCATGGCTTCACAGTCAAAATTATGGTTTTGTCTGGAGAAAGGAAAACTTAGCTGATCAGCGTATGAAAAGCGAATAAATTCCGCATCGACGGTATCTTGAGCTAGAATATCAGCCTTTTGAATTTTTAAGATATGCAAATCTTGTCGTGTGCCAGAATTATTCCCAAAATCTCCAACATAAACAAAAAGACTATCATTTGCGATGTCTTCCCAGTCGTTATTATTTGCATTTCTGACATATATTTTACGTATTATTTGTCCATTAGAACTGTCTAATTCAAAAATACAGGCTTCGCCACCACTATCGTTATGTGTCCAAAAGCGATTATTGAAAAAAATCAAGCCGGAGTTTTCTACTAATTCATTGCTTAGTGGATTGATGAGTTCTTGTGGAACGCAATTCGTTTGATTATAAGTGCAAGAACCATCGTTAATAGTAGCTGAAGCATTATAATTATTTGCATTTGGGTCATTACAACCACTAATTTGCGCAAAAGATGCTAAAGAAATGAATAAGGCTAGAATACATAAATGAAGACCAATAAGAAACTCTTTCATAATATTAATGCATATAATATCAGCAAAGATAATGAAAAATATAATTAAGCTTTAAGCTTTCTTGCTTTTAAGGTATTCTGTAGTAGAGAAGCAATCGTCATTGGACCAACTCCTCCCGGAACGGGAGTAATATGGGAGGCTTTTTTCGACACTTCAGCAAAATCAACATCTCCAATAAGTTTAAAACCTGATTTTGTTTCTTTGGATGGAACGCGGTGAATGCCAACGTCGATAATAACAGCATCTTGCTTAACCATGTCTGCTTTTAAAAACTCTTCTTGTCCGATAGCAGCGATAATAATATCGGCATTAAGACAAATTTCTTTGATGTTTTGCGTTTTGCTATGGCATAAAGTAACGGTTGCGTTGGCGAATTCTTTTTTCTGCCCCATGAGAATGCTCATCGGAGAGCCAACAATATGGCTTCTTCCTAAAACAACACAATGCTTGCCTTCTGTTTCAATGGAATAGCGTTTGATAAGCTCCATAATTCCGTTTGGTGTGGCAGAAATATAAGTGTCCAAGCCCAGAGCCATTTTTCCAACATTGACAGGATGAAATCCATCCACATCTTTTTCAGGATCAACGGCTTGTATAATTTTGTTTTCGTCTATATGTTTAGGAAGAGGAAGTTGAACAATATAGCCGTCGATACTTTCATCTCTGTTTAGAAATGCGATGCTTTCGAGCAATTCTTTTTCGCTGATATCAGCAGGAAATTCGTAAACAGAGGAGGTAAAACCAACTTCTTTAGCTTGTTTTTCTTTACTTTTAACGTAAGTTTGACTGGCAGGATCTTCACCCACAATAATCGCTGCAAGATGAGGTGCTCGCTGACCAGCATCAATCATTTTAGCAACTTCCGCTTTAATTTCATTGCGAATGGCTTCTGCTGTTTTTTTTCCGTCAATTAATACCATTGTTTTATCTTTTCATGTTTTGCATCATACGCATAGCATTTTTTCTTCCACCACCTGTCATCATTTTCATCATTTTGCGTGTGTCTTCAAACTGTTTAATTAATTTATTTACTTCTTGGATAGAAGTTCCGCTACCACTAGCAATACGCTTTCTTCGACTACCATTCAGCACAGTAGGATTTTCTCGTTCTTCTTCTGTCATGGAAGAAATTATTGCTTCTACTCCTTTAAAAGCATCGTCATCAATATCAACATCTTTCATTGCTTTTCCCATTCCAGGAATCATCCCTACCAAATCTTTTACATTTCCCATTTTCTTAATCTGCTTAATCTGATCAATAAAATCATTGAAATTAAACTGATTTTTGGCAATTTTCTTCTGTAATTTCTTGGCTTTTTCCTCGTCGTATTGCTCTTGTGCTTTTTCTACTAAAGTAACAATATCTCCCATACCGAGAATCCTGTCTGCCATCCTTTTTGGATGGAAAAAATCCAAGGCGTCCATTTTTTCACCTGTTCCGACAAATTTTATCGGCTTTTGCACATCATACTTAATAGTAAGCGCTGCCCCACCACGAGTATCACCGTCAAGTTTGGTTAATACCACACCATCGTAATCC
>CAZJZP010000013.1:0-20241 GCA_964550505.1 uncultured Prolixibacteraceae bacterium
AAAAAAAATCAAGAAAGCTGGTGAAAATTTCGTTTTTAGTCGTTTTCAAAAAGCAGTTTACAGCTTTTTTCCGAAGCCAGTTGTTCTGCTCCTTTTATTGAATAATGCTGCGCTTTTTCGTATGTTTCTCCGTCAATAACTACGGCAACTTCAAACAATTTTTTCTGTTTTTGGCTAATAATATCGGTAACAATGTAATCCAGGTCTTTTTTCTCTTTTTGTGCCCATTCAATAAGTCTGCTTTTATAATTGGTTTCTGTTTGTACCAATTCATCCACATTAATATGGGTTTTGATAATGTATTTTAAAACTGTTTTTTTGGTAAACTTATATCCCTTGTCCAAATACATTGCTCCGATAAAGGATTCCAGTGCATCTCCCCCAATACTTCGCTGCGTAATTTTCACTCCTGGCTCAGATTCCAACATTTTATCCAATCCTAATTTTTTAGAAAGCAAATTTAGGCTGCTTCTACTAACAATTTTGGATTTTGTTTCGGTAAGAAAGCCTTCATTTTCAAAAGGAAATTTTTTAAATAAATATTCTGCAACAATAGCATCTAAAATGGCATCTCCAAGATATTCTAGCCGTTCGTTACATACTTTATTTCCATGTGTTTTTTCTTTAGCACTTGATTTATGTTTAAACGCTAGTTTATATAAAAAAATGTTTCCGGGATAACATCCGAAAACATTTCTAATATAATTAGATATTGTTTTATCTTTTTGAAAAAAGCTTCTTAAGGGTCTTTTTTTAAATAACACGCTTGTTTTTTATTCTGTATATTTTTTAAAGACTAAGCTTGTATTATGTCCTCCAAAACCAAAGGCATTACTCATCACTACATTTAAATCTGCTTTAACCGCTTTATTATAAACAATATTTGGTCGGCTTGGAATTTCAGGGTCGTCTGTAAAATGATTAATGGTAGGAGGTACTAAACCATTATTCATCGCCAAAATTGCAGCAATAGACTCAATCACTCCGGCAGCACCAAGAAGGTGTCCCATCATAGATTTTGTGGAGTTGATATAGATTTTTGACGAATGCTCGCCAAATAAAGCATCAATTGCTTTTATTTCTGCAATATCTCCAACCGGAGTAGATGTTCCGTGGGTATTGATATGGTCAACATCTGTTAGTTGTAAATTGGCTTCTTCTAGCGCTTTGCGCATTGCTAATTTTGCTCCGTTTCCTTCGGGATGTGGAGCTGTAAGATGGTATGCGTCTGCTGAAAGACCACAACCAACAATTTCTGCGTATATTTTTGCTCCGCGTGCTTTTGCATGATCGAGGTTTTCAATAATAACCCCAGCACCACCTTCTCCAAGCACAAAACCGTCTCTATCTTTATCGAAGGGACGAGAAGCTGTTTTTGGATCGTCATTTCTGGAAGAAATTGCTTGCATAGAACTAAAACCACCAATACCACTTTCGGTAACAGAGGCTTCAGATCCACCAGTAACAACAAGGTCAGCTTTTCCCAAACGAATGTAATTTACCGCGTCGGCAATGGCATTTGCGGAAGAAGCACAAGCAGAAATGGTTCCAAAATTCAATCCCATAAAACCATATTTCATGGAAATATGTCCTGCAGCAATATCTGCAATCATTTTTGGAATAAAAAACGGGTTAAAACGCGGTGTTTCTTCCCCTTTATAAAAATCCCTAACTTCGTTTTGAAAAGTAGAGATTCCACCAATTCCGGAAGCCCAAATTACACCAACATTTTCTTTGTTGATTTTCTCCATGTCAATGCCAGAATCTTTTATTGCCTGTTCGGCAACAACCATGGCATACATAGAAAATAAATCGTATTTTCTGGCTTCTTTTCTGTCAAAATAATCTGCCTGATCAAAGTTTTTTACTTCACAAGCAATTTGTGTTTTGAATTTTTCCGGATTAAAACGTGTTATTGTATCAGCAGCACTAACGCCATTAGACAAGCCATCCCATAACTCAGAGATGCTATTGCCTAATGGAGTTAATGAGCCAAGTCCGGTTATTACGACTCGGTTCAGTTTCATTATTGATAGAATAAGTTAATTAATCTATTTTGCGTTATTTTCAATGTAGGCTATTGCTTCTCCTACAGAGCCAATCTTTTCTGCTTGTTCATCGGGAATTGCAATATTGAATTCTTTTTCAAATTCCATTATTAATTCCACAGTGTCCAAAGAGTCTGCTCCTAGGTCATTGGTAAAGCTAGCTTCCGTAGTAACTTCACTTTCTTCAACACCTAATTTGTCAACAATAATCGCTTTTACTTTTGATGCAACATCTGACATATCTTTTAATTTTTATGGTTAAACGGCTGCAAATAAACAAAACTTATCTGATTCTTAGTGCAAGAATTTTTGTTTTAACATAATTTAACATTAAAAAAAGCCCTTTTTTTTCTTCAAAAAATACGTATTTTTGTTGAAAAATAAGCCGATGCACAAAATTGCAATATTTGCTTCTGGAAGTGGAACAAATGCCGAAAATATTATTCGCTATTTTTCCCAAAACAACAAAGCTACTGTTTCTTTGGTCTTAGCGAACAAAGAAGATGCTTATGTGCTTAAAAGAGCCGAAAGATTAGGCATTCCTTCTTTCTTTTTTCCGAACAGCTTTTTCAGAAACAGTGAAGAAATAACTGCTTTTTTAACACAAAACAATATTGATTTTATTGTTTTAGCTGGGTTTCTATTGAAAATACCTGCGGCTTTAAGTGAACGCTTTGCACAGCGAATTATTAACATTCACCCGGCATTATTGCCAAAGTATGGTGGAAAAGGAATGTACGGCATGCGGGTTCATGAAGCTGTTATTGCAAATAATGAAAAAGAATCGGGAATTAGTATTCATTTTGTAAACGAAAACTATGATGAGGGAGAAATTATTTTTCAAGCCAAAACAAAAATAAGTAACGATGATACTGCTGAGTCTTTAGCTGAAAAAATCCACAAATTGGAATACCAATACTATCCAGAGGTAATTGCTCAATGTATTGACAAATTATAAACGAATGAAAAACCTAAAAATTGGAATAGTCCAAACGGATCTTTTCTGGGAAAAAGCAGAAGAAAACCGACAAATGCTGAATCCCAAGATAGCTAAGCTTGCCCGTGAAGGAGCCCAGCTTATTATTATGCCCGAAATGTTTAATACTGGATTTTCCATGAACACGAAGAAGATAGCTGAAAAAAAAGGAGGGAAAACTCAGCAGTGGATGCAGGCAAAAAGCCAAGAACACGATGTTACGCTCATTGCTTCTCTTTGTGTGGAAGAAAATAGACAATATTTCAACAGGCTCGTGATTTGCGCTCCCAATCAAAAAACCATGCATTACGATAAACGACACCTTTTTGCTTTTGGAGAAGAGGACAAATACTACACTGCCGGCAACAAACAACAAATCCTTTCCTTATATGATTGGAATATTTCTTTCGGGATTTGCTATGATTTACGTTTTCCTGTTTGGCTTAAAAACCGCTATCAAAACAATAGCTATGGATATGATGTATTAGTTCTTGTTGCTAATTGGCCCGAAAAACGCAATTATCAGTGGGAACAACTCCTTATTGCGCGAGCAATAGAAAACCAAGCCTTTGTTGTTGGGGTTAATCGTATCGGAAAAGATGGTCGTGAGATTGATTATTGCGGAAATTCTCTTGTTGTCAATCCTATTGGCAAAATTCTTTATCGTGGAGCTAAGGGAAAAGAAGATATTGCTATAGCAGAATTGGAAAAAGAGCGCTTAATTTATTATCGGGAACGGATGAATTGTGGAAAAGATTGGGATGATTTTCAAATCAATTATTGACTTTTCCAATTTTCTTATGTATTTTTACGTTTTTAATTAAAACACAGCAAAATGAAAACAATTATTTCTCTTCTTTTCCTCTTTTTGTTTAGCGTTAACGCTTTTTCACAAAAAGTATATTCCTGCGATTACAAAAGTGATGCAGATGTTACCGTTTACGTTTGTGATTATAAAAGTGATGCAGATTTGGTTGTGTATAAATGCAGTTATAAAAGCGATGCAAATGGAAATGAAGGCTTGTGGTTTTTCTGTGATTATAAAAGCGACGCTGATAAAAAGATTTATTTTGTAAACTACAAAAGCGATGCTGATATAAAAATATATTTCAGCGAATACAAAAGCGATGCCGGCTGGAGAAATGCTTCCAAAAAACAACTGATGTATTAAAGGCGTTTTTTAAGAAATTCTTTTTGTTTTTAGCTTAAATCATCTTGGTTTTTTACTATTTTTATCCTCCAAAATTCAAGATAAAATCTATTGAAAAAACAAAACTATTATTTGGTTGATTGTAATAATTTTTTTGTTTCCTGCGAACGGGTTTTCCAACCCAAGCTGGAAGGGAAAGCTGTTGTTGTGCTTTCCAACAATGACGGTTGTATTATTTCGCGCTCAGAAGAAGCTAAAAACTTGGGCATAAAAATGGGGACACCAGCTTTTCAAATCAACGATCTTATAAAAAAGCATCGGGTCATTGTTTTTTCCTCCAATTATATGTTGTACGGAGATTTCTCCCAACGAGTAATGCGTTGTTTACAAAATTTTTCTGCGGATATCGAAATTTATTCCATTGATGAAGCTTTTTTGCTTTTACCACAAGAAAAATCGAAGAAAAATAGCAGCGGTAAAAGCATAGCCGAAAGTGTTAGACAGTGGACAGGAATACCTGTTTCTGTTGGGGTTGCAGAAACAAAAACACTGGCAAAAGCTGCCAATTTTTTGGTAAAAAAACATTTTACTAATCGCTCTTCTTTTGATTTTTCTACACTCTCCGAAAAAAAGAAGAAAGATTATCTTCAACTTATTCCAGTAGATGAAATCTGGGGTGTGGGAAGACAATACAGTAAAATGCTGCAATCACTTGGGATTTCAACAGCTTTAGATTTAATAAACGCTCCTGAATCCCTGATACGAAAAAAAATGACAGTGCAAGGAGAACGGATTGTGAAAGAATTAAAAGGAATTCCTTGTTTTAGTTTGGAGGACGCACCTCAACAGAAAAAGGCAATCTGCAATTCCCGCTCTTTTGGCAAACCACTTAGCGAATATGCTGATATTGAGCAGGCAACAAGCAGTTTCGCTACTCGTTGTGCGGAAAAATTGCGACAGCAGTCTTCTTGTGCCAAAAACCTTATGGTTTTTCTGATGACAAACAGATTTGCGAAAGGACCGCATTATGTTAACAGTAAAATTATAGAATTGGAAGTTGCCAGCAACGACACATCAGAAATTATTCATTATTCTCGAAAATTATTGGCTTCGCTTTATAAAAAAGGCTATGCTTACAAGAAATCTGGAGTTATTGTTTCTGGCATCATTCCAGAAGACCAAGTGCAATTAGCCTTGTTTGACGAGAAAAACAGATCAAAAATCAAGCAACTAACAAAAACAATAGATGCTATAAATCAGGAAAACGGCAGAGATAAGGTTTTTTATGCCGTGAACGGAACAAGAAAAGACTGGAGAATGAAGCAGGAAAAACTTTCTCCTTTCTTCACTACTAAATGGTCGGATTTACCAATTATTCAATAAAAACAACTTATGTGCGGACGTTTTTCATTTGCGGCAACAGATAAAATTATCGAAGAACACTTCGGTTTTGCTCCGGGAAAGGAATATATTCCCTCTCACAACGTCGCTCCGAGTCAAAAAAGACCAATAATTACAAATGAAAATAACAACCGCTTTTCCTATTTTAATTGGGCTTATTTCCCTTTTTGGACAAAAGAAATTAGTGCGTCCAAAGCCATAATAAACGCACGTATTGAAACGCTAAATACAAAAGTTTCTTTTCGGCATCTTACTAATAAAAAGCGTTGTCTTATTCCTGCCGACGGATATTATGAATGGAAAAATAGCAGCGGAGGAAAAATCCCTTATTATTTCTATACAAAGCCAAATGAAATTTTCTCTATGGCAGGATTGTGGGATGAATTTCCTGTTAAGGGCAGCCTCTATTCTTGCTTTTGTATAATCACTATCCCAGCTAAAGCTTGTGCAAAAGAAATTCACCATAGAATGCCGATGATTATTAAGAAAGAAGATTACCACAAATGGCTTGATGCTTCAAAAGAGATTAAGGAGGAAAATTATTCCTTTTCTTATGAAAACATGCATAATCATAGCATTCGTTCATTAGTTAATTCTCCGCAGAATAATAATGCAGCAATTAAAAAAGCCTATTCTTATCCCGAAAACCCTAGTTTAGATTTTTAAAAAGCTTATTTGTATTTCTCCAGCAGCATTATTTCCACTCTTCTGTTTTCGGCAGCTTTCCACTTTTCATCTTCTTCTTTCCATACAGGATATTCTTTTCCGCAGGCAACGATAAATATTCGGGAAGCAGCTATTCCTTTTCGAATCATGTATGCTTTCACTTCATTTGCTCTTCTGTAAGATAAATCAATGCATTGCCTTTTCGAACCCACTTTATCAGTATGTCCTGCAATAAGAACCGCTGATTTTGTTTTTTCCTCTAAATATTCTATAAAATAATCCACTTGTTGGTGGTAGCTTTTCCTCAAAGAATCCTTTGCAAATTCAAAATTGGCAACAACTTGAGGGACAGTAACAGGTAAAAAACCCTTTAAATCAATACTATCTTGATGCCAATAAATATTTGTTGAATCGTATTCTAGGCCAAGCAAATCAAAATCTTCACCTATAAAAACCTTTCTTTTACTTTTTGCTCTTTTATCGATATTATTATCATATACTAGCGTTATTTGGTTTTCTCCGTCAGTATATCGTGGTTTATAAGTGATTTCATAAAAATGGTTTTTCTTCATTTCAATTTCCTTCATCACTTTCAAAATATCATCTGCTGCACTAATATGATAAAACATTCCTCCACTAACCACACTTAAATATTGCAATAAATTGTTATTTACTGAAGGCCCATAACTAATGATGTGCATTCTAATATTATTGTGAAAAGCTTCTACTGCCAATTGCTGAGCGGAATAAGCATACTGCTTAAAATAGTTAAAAGAAGAATTTTCATAACCATCAGTAAAAAGCACCATAACTTTATTTTTGGTGGAATCGTTTAATGTTTGCATTCCCATATCTGTGGCAGCATACAAAGCGGTTGAGCCTCCAAAATGCTTAAGTCCTTCAAATTTTATGCTGTCTAAAATTTCTTCTTTCGATTGCGTTAAGGGTAATTCCAAAGACAATCTACTGTCAAAACGAACAAAAGAAAGTCTGTCATTATCATCTTTATTTTTGATAAAAATCTCACATGCTTCTTCGAGTTTACCTATTGTTGCTCCCATTGAACCGCTATAATCCATTGTTAAACAGATGTCGTTATCAACCGCTTTGGTATTATTGACTTCTTTAACGGAAAAATCCTTTGTTTTATAAACACGCTGACCGGCATGGGACTCCATCAACTGCACAAAATGTTCTTTCGCCTCTTCTTCTGTACAATGAGGAGGAGCAAGACCCGAAACAAAATGTCCGTCTTCATCTACCACCAAGACATATAGCTTCATCTCTTCGGGACAATTTGTTTGATCGCTGGCAAAAATGATAAAATCCATTCTTGTTCCATCCTTCATTTTTTTGGAATCAATAATTCCGTTATACGCAAAACTACGCCTGTCAACAATAACGGTATGCCTCCATTCTGAATACTCCCCTTTTGCCCATGCTTGCAGCGTGTATGTTGTTGTTTCTGTTGGTCTGATTAATTCTGCTCCTCTTAAGGGAACATCTCTGTTAAATTCCTTAATCCGCACTCTTTCGCAAGCCAATGTGCTCCATGATAAAGTAGCGGTTTCTCCCAAAAAGATTCTGTTGTCTCCGACAAAATATTTAATGCCGGGCTCTTTTACCCTGATATTTCTTTTTACAAGCTCTTTTCTTCCGTTATTTCTTTCAATACACAAGGTATAAGAACGGGTATAATAAGGACAAAATACCAAGCTGTCTTCCATATTAAAACGCTGAGGAAAACCATGCACTTTTACGCTTTTAGCATCTTTATATCGCCATTTTATCACTGCGGTATCTCCACGAAGAACTTCTTCGGTTGCCACAGCATATTCAGCATAATCAATATCCATGGTAAAAGAAGTGTCTGTCTTGATATTATTTGCATTATGCACAACGAGATGGTATCTTGTTTTTTGTTGTGGTTTAAGCTTGATACTTCCATTTGGAGGAAGACTATCAGAAACGCCTTTAATACTGACATAAGCAGCATTCCTTGTCCTCCATTGCAACAAGCCCTCTGTTCCTTCATGCACTGTTTCTGTACCACTAAGACTGAGAATTTCAGGATAATTAACATAGACTTTTATTCTTTTAGTGTATGTTTTCCTTCTTTTTTTGGCATAAAAATAATAGGTGGTGGTTTTTATTGGCATTAATTCCACATGCCCGGTATCTGCTAAATAGCCATGTCCCTCCAGCCATAGCGTATCTGCTTTTTCTGCTTGCCATTCCAGGCGAACAATATCACCGATATCAATATTACTGCTGCTTCGTTTTACTTTAATAATATTCTTTTTTTGTGCTTGTGCGGAGAAAACCACAGACAATAGAAAGACACCACCCAAGAGGGCATAAATTTTCGTTTTATGCTTCATATTTAGAAAAAATTAGTTGCTTATTCCTGAAAAACCCAACAAAGAAATCCTACTTTATATATAACGTTTTTGGATTTTTAAAAATTGTAGTTTTTAAAAAATAATTATCTTTGTATTTAAAATCAAAAATTTAAGTTATGAAAAAACTATTACAATTTATTATTATTATTATTTTACTTGCTTTATTTTTTAAACAAGAAGCATCTGCTCAAACTCCCTTAGATACAGCAACGCAAGGAATTGTCTTACAGTGTTCGGGCGGAACAGATAATCGTGCAGGCATTGCATACAATCCAAATCAACAATTTTATTACAGTGCAAATGCAGGTTCAGGTTCTTACCCAATGGAAACTTTTTCAGTAACAGGAACAGCCCTGGCATCCATAGCATCTGGATATAGTTATCGGGGAATATGGTGGAATCCTACAAACAACAGCCTTGAGGGAAAAGTTTATAATACCGCCGGAATTGTTCAACAAAATTTAGATGGAAATTATTATCCTTTAGGAACCGGAACTACTATTGTTAGTGGCTCAGGACCCGATGCTCAATCTTGTGGAGATTACGACTGGGTGGATGATGAGGTCTTGTATTATTATAATGGTTCAATATACAGATATGACAGAGCTACACATACGTTAATTAACTCTGTTGCTATAACGGGACTTCCCTCAGGAGCAACAACAACTAATCTTAACTCGAATACTGCCGCATATACAAATATTGCAGGAATGGAAGCCGGTGTTTATGACCATGTGAATAAGGCTTTCTATTTCATTAATAAAACTACCGGAGCCTATGTAGCAAAATCGCAACTCCCTATGACAGCTCCTGCAGCAGCATCTTTCCAAATGGGTTTTGAAAATAATAGACTTTGGCTTTACAACACAACTACGAGTCAATGGGAAGCTTATCTGGTAATAAGTTGCAATACTGATTCTACCCTCGTTGTTGATGCTTGTTATAGCTACACTAGTCCTAGTGGAAATTATACATGGACAAGTGACGGAACGTATATGGATACTATTCCAAACCAAGCCGGTTGTGATAGTATATTAACAATTAACCTTAGTATTACAACAATAGACACTACGGTAACACAAAACGGCTATAGTTTGAGTGCCAACGATAGCACTGCTTCTTATCAGTGGCTGGATTGCAACAATTCATTTGCAATAATCCAGGGAGAAACGCAACAAAATTTTTCACCAAACATTGATGGTACATACGCTGTTGAACTAACAAAAAACAACTGCGTTGATACCACTACTTGTTTTATTATTAGCGGTATAGGAATTGATGAAACAGATAATAAACCAAGCATTTATCCAAATCCTTCTAATGGAAAATTTATTGTAACTATTAAAGAGCATTCCTCTGTTAGCATTATAAACACATTGGGAGCTATCGTATATCAAGGAGTTTTTAATAGCGGAACTCATTCTTTTGATGTATCTTATTTATATTCAGGAGTATATTTTATGAATGTACGTAGCCAAGATAAAACACATAGGTTTACGATTGTTATTCAATAGCTTATTTAAAGCCTCATTTAATAAAAGCTGTCTTATAGGCAGCTTTTATTTTTTTCACCCTCTTCTGAGAGTAAAGACCTGTTCTTCAATTTTTATACTTACAAAAAGTGCTAATTAAGCATAATTCATTTCTGTATAAAACTCTTTTATTTGAGAAACATCTCTTAATGCAACAATAACAAACAAAATTATATTTTTTTTCAGTTTTAAAAAAGCGTTAAGCCTAGCTTGGCTTTAGTAATTCTATGATTTCTAGAGATAAAAGAATGTATTTCTATTGAATAAATTTGTATTTTATTAAATTATTTACCACCTTTGCATGCTATTTAATTTAGTCTTGATTATAGTACAAACTAATACATACAAAATGAAGCATTTTATCCTATACAGAAAATCAACAATCAACTTAATGCTATTTGTAGCATTCTGCTTTGGCATTTCTTTACAAAGCATTGCCAGTGAAGAAAAAGAAATACAAAAAGATGGAAGTAAAGGAGTAACAGTTGTTTATTATGTTACAACTACCGGAAGTGATACGGCAAACGGCTTAAGTTGGGCAACCGCTTTTGAAAGTGTTCAACATGCTATTAACACAGCTGAAGCTGATACTGCTGACGCAGAGGTTTGGGTTGCTCAAGGAACCTATTACCCAACAGAATGTTTAACTGATGCCGACGGTTTGCAAACCGCAAATGAATATAAATCCTTTATTATGTATGCTGGAGTTGATGTATATGGTGGTTTTTTCGGAAATGAAACAACTCGCGATATTGGAGTTACAGGAGGAAGACAATTAGGTACTTCTGGTGAAATATGGGATTTTGCTTATCCAACAATCTTAGATGGAAGCAATAGCTCTTCTTACCATGTTGTTTGGTTTGGTTCAAACGGTTTTAGTTCTTTCACTTACGCAGGTATTGAATCGGTGCAAATCCCAAACACGCTTAACAGCGAATGTTTAATGCATGGTTTTACTATAAAAAATGGCTTTGCCAATATCAATATTCGAATTGAAAATACTACTAATTCAAAAAGAAAATATATTCATACCGCTGGCGGAGGAGTAGCAATCACTGGAAATGGAATATTAAGTTGCTGCATCGTAAAAAACAATATGGCAAAGATTGGAGGAGCAGGAATTGCTATGTTTAACGGAGCTAAAGTGATTAATTGTTTTGTTACAGAAAATGAAGCTATAGGTGCTCATTATTATAATTCCTTGTTAACCCCTCCTTTATTTGTATCTTTTGATTATTGGAGAGCAGATGGAGCAGGAATAATGGCGGGAGGTTCTGACACAAGTTGCTGTATTATAGATGGATGCAAAATACATAATAATCTAGCCAGAGCAAATGACAACTACCCAAATGCAGCTTCTTCTACTAATAATAAAACCAATAATGGAGGTGGAGTTTATCTTGATTTTACTCGTCTTTCCAATTCTTTAGTATCAAGTAACAATATTCTTAAAAATCCGTCCCCTTACGATGGAAACTCTTCTGCTTCTTGTGGTGGTGGTATTTATTTATATAAAAACGCAGTGGTGGATAGTTGTGAAATTACAGATAATGGATTTTTAACAGATTCTCAAAATGGTGCCGGTATTTTTATTGCTGATTATGGTGAAGAAGCAACTTCTTACAATGACTTAGTTGTTACCAACTCTTATGTGCACTCTAATCGAGCAGGTGTTGCTATCGCTTCAGACGCACAATATTCAAGCATTTCCAATAATATTGTTGCCAATAATGCTGGTGCTGGTATTTATGGATATGGTAATTCTACTCGCGCAAGAACAATTAATTGCCTTATTTATAACAACCAATCCACTGGCTGGGGTCAATCAACTAATACAGGAAACAGTTTAAATTCTATTATCAATTCCACGGTTGTAAATAATGGAATTGGTATTTCTGTCGGAAATTCAAACAATCAAGTTGTTAGTAATTGTATTGTTTGGGGGAACAACTCAAACCCTTCAACTATAAACAGCAATGCAACTGTTTTTAATTCTGCTTTTTCTTTTACTCCTCCTCCCGGAAGCGGTAATTTTCAAATTGATTCTGATAATTCTTTAGGTCCAAAGTTTGAAAATCCCACTTCAACATACGGAATAAATATTGCCGGTTGGGATACTGCATCTTGGAAACTTGAAAACTTTTCTCCTTGTATTGATATGGGCGATGAAACGCAAATAACACCGCTAACTGCTATTGATTTAGAAGCAAATCCAAGACTAATTGGTTGCAATGTTGACCTTGGTGCATACGAATCTCCTTATGGAGGACCTGAGCTAGATTTTGCTTTAAATTCAAGTCTTATCGACAATTCCATAATAAACATCTGTAATAAGGACATTCTTGAGTTTAGCATTGATAGCATTGTTTCTGGAACACCTCCATTTATTGTCTCTTGGGTGTTTAATAATAACCCCTACCATCCTCTTTCTGGCACAGATGTTTTGATTGACTCTGCCGGACAAATACTTTTTGATACGATATTAGATGGTGGTCAATATCAAATTAAAATTACCTCCATTAAAGATACTAACGATTGTGTTTCTTCGCTAACAGGACTCCAAGCCGATATTTTTGTTAGCCCAATATTCGTCGTTATTCAAAATAATGATATTCTTACTGCAATAGCAAATAGTGCTACTTATCAATGGGTTGATTGTGATAATTTTTATTCTCCTATTCCAGGAGAAACCGATAGTATTTTTGTGGCTCTATCAAATGGAAATTATGCTGTGATTGTGGAACAAAACTCCTGTATTGATACTTCTGCTTGTTTCTTTGTATCAAATGCAAAAATTCAGGACAATCAAAAAGCACAACTTAAGATATATCCAAATCCTAATCAGGGGAAATTCTTTTTTGAAAGCAATATTTCTTCGGATATATTTATTTTCAACACAAGTGGTTCTTTAGTATATCAAGGATATTTTGAGAAAGGAACACATTCCCTTGACTTATCTTATTTAAGTTCAGGAGTATATTTTATAAACGTACGAAGCCAAGATGAAACACATAGATTAACTATGGTTATTCAGTAGGTTGTTCAAATACTTATTTAATAAAAGCTGTCTTTTGGGCGGCTTTTATTATTTTTTCACCCTCTTCAGAGAGTAAATATCTGTTCTTCTGTCTCTGAGGTTTCGGACACCGCCAAATTGATTTAGTTCTCTTAATAAATCAATATCTACATCTGCTATCAAAATCATTTCTGTATTTGGCGTAGCTTCTGCTTTTATTCCATTAGTAGGAAAAGAAAAATCGCAGGGAGTAAACACCATGGATTGAGCATATTGAATATCCATATTATGAACCCTTGGGAGATTTCCTACACTTCCGGCAATAGCGACATAACATTCGTTTTCAATAGCTCTTGCTTGAGCACAATTTCTAACCCTGGAATAGCCGTTTTGTGTGTCAGATAAGAATGGAACAAAAAGAATATTCATTCCATCATCTGCCAATAATCTGCTTAATTCAGGAAATTCAACATCATAACAAATAAGAACTCCTATTTTACCACAATCCGTATCAAAGGTTTGAATGTTGTTTCCTCCCTGTAATCCCCAAACCTTGGCTTCATCAGGAGTAACGTGTATTTTTTCAAATCGTTCAATTCCTCCGTCTCTTTTACACAAATAACCAGCATTATAAAGCTTATTATTTACAATTTCCGGCATACTTCCAGTAATAATATTGATATTATAAGATATTGCTAGTTGTAAAAAGCGTTGTACAATTTCTTCGGTAAAGCCAGCAAGTTTTCTAATCGCTTCCGCCTCTGAGAGATTATTGTATTCCGACATTAATGGAGCATTGAAAAACTCAGGAAAGAGTGCAAAATCAGAACGGTAACCGGACACCGCATCAACAAAATATTCGGCTTGTTGCATTAAATCGTCAAGGTTTTTGTATAACCTCATTTGCCATTGAATTAAGCCTAATCGAACAATGTTTTTTGTTATACTTGCTGTTTTTGTCTGTTTTTCATAATACACATTATTCCATTCTAAAAGCACAGCATATTCTTGGGATTCTTTATCTCCCTCCAAATAACCGCGCAAAATTCGTATAGGATGAAAATCATTAGAAATTTGAAAATCTAATACAGGATCATGAATTTGCTTTTTTTTGACTTTTTCGATATAATCTTTGGGTGAAATTTCAGCTGAATATTGGTGGTAATTGGGTATTCTTCCGCCAAAAAGAATTCCTTTTAAGTTTAGGTTTTCACACAGCTCTTTTCTATAATCGTATAATCTTCTACCCAATCTCAATCCGCGAAATTTTGGTCGCACAAAAACTTCTATTCCGTATAATTTATCTCCTTTTTTAGAATGGGTATTGAAGGTGTAATTTCCTGTGATTTCTTTATAGGTATGTTTTTCATCGAATTTTGAAGAATCAATAATAATGGAAAAAGCACAAGCAGCAAGTTCATTGTCTATTTTAATTCCTACTTGTCCCTCCGGAAACTTTTCAATCAGCGAATTGACATCCTTCTTTCTCCAATGGTCTTCCGGCATATTTGAATAGGATTCTATCATTGCCTTATCTATCTCATTATAATCCTCGCTTTTCAAAAAAACAATTTCTATGTTTTCAATTGAAGTTACATCTACTTTTTTTTCCATTTATTTATAAATTAATCTGTTTACCATCTTTTAGGGTAAGCATTAATTTTGGGTCAAAAGTATAGATTTTTATAATAAGTCAAGTCTTTGATGTCTAAAAATATGCTATGGGTATTTTTACAATCTTCCAGCAAGTGTAACCACTTTTTTGAAGACTTGTTTTTGTCCTTCCAGGTTAAAGACTTCAACAAAAACAATATACATGCCGATGGCCGCTTTATTATTGTTTTCATCTATGCCGTTCCATGTAAAAGTCCCGCTTGTTCCCAATAATTCATTTTGCTTTAGATTTCTTATTAGCCTTCCTTGGCTGTCATAAATAACAATATTTGCAATATAACCGGCATTTTCGAAGTGGTAGTTTATGTTCAAAACATCGTTATAACCATCATTGTCAGGAGAAAAGACTTTTGGTTCGCAAGAGATTTCTCCGTCTGCTGCTGTCATCAAAAACTGAGAATTTTGATAAGTCGGCGTAGCAAAACCAATCGCTTCTGCTGCAGAATGCCAATTTGTGGGGTCATCAGAAGGACGAGCATAGTTTATCCGTTCAAAACTCACGCCTTTAAAGCTATTTAATAATGGATGATGCCATTCTTCGGTATAAGCAACCATATCAATAATATTATTCGCCATATCCGCTAAAACAACAATTCCATCTGCATTATTATAAGAAGGAAAACCACTCATTTCTACAAAGTGATTGGGATTTTCACAATAATAGTTTTCTTTTATAGCTGCTGGGTTTTTGCTTAAAACATGATATTCTCCAGGGAAAATAATATAACCATCAGGAGCAATAGCATTAATACTTTCCAAAACGCCGTTAAAAGTATCTATTGTGCATAAAACTACCGATTTTAAATCCAGAATTTTATCTGAGGTGTTTATTATTTCCACAAAATCATCTGCATCCTCTGGAGGATTAGAAAGAATTTCGTTTATCACTAAATCTCCTTTTTCAGGATGGTGGCTAATACCAAAACGCAAACTGCTGTTGAGTGTTATAATATTCCCAACACAATCTTCCAAACTATCAATAACCGTAATTTGATATACCGTATTATCCGTCATTGCTTGGGTAAAGCGAATAAAAACAGATTTGTAATCAGGAAATACTGCTTTACAAGAAGCAATTTGCAAGCCGTTGTCAAGACTATAGCTTGCTGGATTCATAATGTTCAAACTATCCATGCTTTCATTGAAAAACAATTGTATTTCCATGCTGTCCACAATGGCAATTCTTTTCAATAAAGGACTTTCGTTATCGGGATTAGCAGTGCTTACAGAATTTTGTTGCCCTGGAGTTCCTCCTGTTAGGTCTAAGGAAGCAATCCAGTTTTCAGCTTCACCACAAGGATTTAACGGATCTTTTTGCTCTAAAGACCAACCTCCATCAATTTTATAAGAAGATTGATACCAGCTGTCAGAAAAGTTCACGGTAGAAATCACCGCTTTGTTTTCATCTAACAGACTAAGCGTTTGTCCTCCATTAGTAATTTGCATACTGCTAATTGGAATAGTAATTCCATAAGTATCAAAACTAGCTGCAGCATCTTGAGAACAGAGAATTGCATATCCTCCAGCAGGAATTGTTGTTGTTGGCATTGTTTTTTCTGTTGTGCCATAAACAAAACTCCAGTTTTCCATAGTAATGGGTAAACTCGTCCTGTTATACAATTCAATATACTCGTAATCCGGTAATCCAACCACTGGACTTGGATCTGCCATTATTTCTTTAATCTGAATATCATAGCTTTGCGGAATATAGTATGCAAAACTAAAGCTAGTGCTGTCTATTAGATTATCGGATAAATCTGTTAATCCGCTCATGCTTAATTGATAAGATTGTCCGAAATTAAAGCTGTTTAAAAAAGACAAATGGACTAAAGTGGGATTGCTCGCATTTTGCACAGCTGAAGAAGGATTTCCAATTCCACCGTCAACGTTGTAATTCATAGCATTCTCTAATTCCGATTGTTTCATCGGCTCAGAAAAATACAAATCTAATTGATTGGCAGAAACAACACTAAAAGAAAGAAATTCGGGTTTGATAGTATCTACAATTATTGGTCCTGCATATATATCATCAAAATACATTTTAGTTGCATTAGTAAGAGTGTGTTTACAGAAAATAGAAAAATAATTACAACTGCTGTGTGTGGCATCGTTAACCGTTCCTTCTAAACTATAATTAGTACCTCCCAGCGTATCTGTATATAAATACCAATTTGCTGCTGCGTCTCTTTTTACACGAACTCTGACAATATTAATTGTGCTGTCAATCATTGCAATTGTTCCTGGAATTATTTCGTCAATAGTGCTTCCACTCTGTCGAAACAAAGATACCCTGTCATCACCATTTTCTCCCACTGCAACAAAATAACCGTTTAGTGCTGCTTCTGGATTATCATTATCACTTAGGATGTATATTCTAGCATTATTATTATCAGAAGGATTAAAGGAGAATTTCACCCAAAAACTCCATTCTAGGCTATCTGCAATGGTCATATTGTTCGCTGTCCAAATAGATGCTGTATCCGTAGCATTTGATGAATTTAACTGCAAAGCTGGCCTCATCGCTGACGGAATTGCTGTTGAAGAGGAAGTTTGAAATAAATGGCTTTCTCCTAACCAAGTTGGATTATTGTTGATTTCATCATCTGAAAAATCATCGAACAATTGTGCTTTGCTGATACTTACAACAAAGACACTTAATAATAAAAGCAGGCTATATTTCATCGGTAAACTATTGGTTCGTTTCTTTATTTTTTGATATGACATAAAAAAGCTTTTTTTTCGTGCATATAAAATGCTTGTTTTGATTAAACTTCATTATTCTTTTGTTTGAATTGGTAAATATACGTATTTTTGAAAAGAAAAAAATAAATTCATTATGAAAATTGCGCTAATTGGAGCTACCGGTCTTGTCGGACAGTGCATGCTAGAGTTGATAGACAGAGAAAACATTGCTTTTGAGGAGCTTTTTTTGGTTGCTTCTGCAAAATCCAAAGGGAAAAGTATTCGTTTTCAGGAAAAAGATTATGCTGTAATGGAAATCCATGAGGCTTTAGAGAAAAAAGCAGATGTCGCTTTATTTTCTGCGGGTTCTACTCTTTCTAAGCAATGGGCTCCTCTTTTTGCTGAAAAAGGCTGTTTTGTAATTGATAATTCTTCTGCCTGGCGTTCTTACGACCATATTCCGCTTGTAGTTTTTGGTGTAAATGAATCCATTATTCAGCAAAGTGAGCATATTATTGCAAATCCCAATTGTTCAACCATTCAGTTAGCCTTGGTATTAGATGTTTTACATAAAGAATACGGCTTAGAGCGCGTTGTTGTTTCTACTTATCAATCCGTTAGCGGTTCAGGAATGGCGGGAATTGAACAATTGAAAAAAGAGCAAAAAGGAGAAAAATCTAATCTTGCTTATCCACATCCAATCCATGAAAATTGCTTGCCTCATGGTGGTGATTTCTTAGAAAACGCCTATACGACCGAAGAAATGAAGCTTATCAACGAAAGTCGTAAAATTTTGTCCCTGAGCAATTTAGCAATCACCGCAACGGTTGTTCGCGTTCCTGTTACCGGCGGACATTCTGAATCCGTAAACATCAGTTTTGAAAGAAAGATTGATTTATATCGTATCAAAAGCATTTTGGCACAAAAAGCCGAAATCTGCCTTATGGATAATCCACAAGAAAATGAATATCCCACGCCTTTGTACGCTAAAGGGAAAGATGCTGTTTTTGTAGGACGAATCAGAAAAGATTATTCCGTAGAAAACGGAATTAACCTATGGATTGTAGGCGACAATCTGCGTATCGGAGCAGCCACAAACGCCGTGCGCATTATGAAACACCTTATCAACCGTGAATATATATCTTGATTTCATAAAAAAATATGGTTTTTTTCTTTTGCTGGGCTTAGTCTTTGCTTTTCAGCTATGTTTTATCAATTATGACCCAGATTCTCTGCTTGATATTAACACTCGTGGTGCGTGGATAGACGAAGCCTTGTATTCTTTGCAAAGTCGTCAGCTTGTTGATTTGGGCTTTTTAGACGTTCAATCCAATGACACTTTTGTGCGTAGTCCTATATATCATTTTTTGCATATCCCCTTCTTTTTTGTTTTGGGTACGCATTTGTGGGTAAGCCGAATCATTGTATTATGCTTAGTTTTTTCGGCAGTTTTGCTGTTTTATTTTCCTAAAAATACGCGTGTTTTTGCATGGACAATGCTGTTGATTTTTTTAACTCAATTGCATCTTTTTCATTTTTCTCATTACGGCTTGGTGTATATGATGGCGGTGGCTTTTTTGCTTTTTTCCTTCTATTTTTTCTTGAAAGTCATTGAAAAACCAGAAAGCTATAAAAAACCGCTGTTTATTTCTGCTTTTTTTATCTTTTTAGTCTATGGAACAAGTTTTCAGCTAATCACAACTATTCTTATTCTTCCGGTGGCAAGTTTTCTTTATCTTTTACTTCTCCAAATAAAAGAAAAGAGGGCAAATTGGAAAATGCTGTTTTGGTCTGTTCTTTTCAGCAGCTTTTTTGCTGGAATATATTTTTGTTGTTGGTATCTTCCCCATAAAGAATTTATTGATTATTTGTTAGCAGCACAAGTCGCTGAGCGTTTTCCAAAAAGCCTGACGAACATAAAAGGAGTTATTCATTTTAATTTTATTCATGTTTTATGGATAAAAGAATTGGCGTTGTATTATATTTTAGCAACTGCAGGAATAATTTGCTTTTGTGCTTCTCTCTTTTTCAAGAAAAGCAGTGCTTCTTTTATTGGAGGTTTTTCTTTTCTTTTAATTTGGCTGCTGATTGAATTGCCCAAAATATCCATGTTTTATATTCCTTTTCGCTATTTACTATTATTAATCTCAGCACTCGCATTAATTAGTGCTTTCGTTTTAGTTTTTCTTTCTAAAAAGAAAATATACCGCATTTTGCTTTTTATTGTTTTCGGTTTTATTGCATTGCAAAACTGCTATTATAATTATCAAGTTTTTGAAAGAAGAACAAATGATATCGCTACTGTAAATAACTATTTAAGCAAAACATTGCCAAAAGGCAGCAAGGTTTTAGGTCCTTGGGCAGCCAGTTTTACGTGGAAAACCAAAGCAGAAGTCATTCCTGTTTGGAAAGGCTACCTCAACGATAAGAATATTATTCAGAAGTTTCAGCCTGATATAATTATCAGTGAAACAGACCAAGCTTGTAGTGATAAATATTATGAATCCATCGATTTTGATTTAGAAAAAAATGCAGATTCTGTGAAAGTTTTCAAGGTATGGCGTTATGATATCGGAATTTATTGGCTTAAAGAAAATCCAATGAAACACAATAAGATTATACAGATGATGGATATTATAAAAGCCGACGAATCATGGTTTTCCTTAATTAAAGAAAAAGCTAAAAACAAAAACC
>CAZJZP010000014.1:0-13761 GCA_964550505.1 uncultured Prolixibacteraceae bacterium
GCGGAAATATAAGGCATAATCCCTAATGCAAAAATGGAGGCATTAGAAAAAGCACCACCTGAAAACATATCTAACAAACTGAGAAGTCCTTCACTCGATTGTTGTTTTAATGCTGTTAGTTGATGTGGATCAACTCCAGGTAAAACCACATGTGAACCTAAACGATATATCAAAATCATTCCCAGTGTAAACATTATTCGCTTACGCAGGTCTTCAATTTTGCTGATATTCTTTAATGTTTGAATAAATTTATTCATCCTTTATCTTATATTTTTGATATTGAACCACCTTTTTCTTCAATTGCTTTTTGTGCTGATGCTGAAAAAGCATGTGCTTCTACTTGCAATTTAGCATTTAACTCTCCACGACCTAAGATTTTAACTTTGTCGCTTTTTGCAGTTAAACCATGTTTAATAAGCGTTTCGATATCAATTCTATCCAATTTATTTTCTTCTGCAATCTTTTGAAGAGTATCTAGGTTTATTCCGTGATACTCTACTCTATTAATATTCTTAAAGCCAAATTTTGGAACTCTTCTGTATAAAGGCATTTGACCTCCTTCAAAACCAAATTTTCGGCTATATCCAGACCTTGATTTTGCACCTTTATGTCCTCTGGTGGCAGTACCAGCATGACCAGAACCTTGTCCACGTGCTATTCTTTTCCTTTTCTTTGTAGCTCCTTTTGCCGGTTTCAAATTACTTAAATCCATAACATTAACAATTTCGTATTATTAAACTTCTTCAATTTTTATCAAATGTCTTAATTTCTCAACCATTCCTTCAATTTGTGGAGTGGCTTCTTTTTCAATAGTTTGATGCATTTTTTTAATCCCTAAGGCTTGCATCGTTCTTCGTTGCCTTTCAGTGGCTCCAATAAGACTTTTTACTTGCGTAATTTTATATTTTTTCATTACCCTATTTTTTTTTAGCCGTTAAAAACTTTATCCATTGTAATATTTCTCATTTGAGCAACAGTATAAGGATCTTTCATTTTAAGTAATGCGTGAATTGTTGCTTTCACAACACTGTGGGGATTTGAAGAACCTTTGGATTTGGCAAGAACGTCTTTAACGCCTACACTTTCCAATACTGCACGCATTGGTCCACCCGCAATAACTCCAGTACCAGGAGAAGCTGGCTTAATCAAAACCCTTGCTCCACTATATCTAGCTTCTTGCTCATGAGGAAGTGTTCCTTTAATTACCGGAACTTTGATTAAATTTTTCTTAGCATCATCAATTCCTTTAGCAATCGCAGAAGTTACCTCTTTTGCTTTTCCTAGTCCATAGCCAACAACGCCGTCTTCATTTCCGACAACAACAATTGCTGAAAAGCTAAATGTTCGACCACCTTTGGTTACTTTAGTAACACGCTGGATTCCTACCAACCTGTCTTTTAATTCTATTTCGCTCGATTTTACTCTCTTGATGTTTAAATTAGGCATAATATTAAAATTTAAGTCCTCCTTCTCTAGCACCTTCGGCTAAAGCTTTAACTCTACCATGATACATATAACCATTTCTGTCGAATACGACAGTTGTAATTCCTGCTTCCTTAGCTCTTTCAGCAATAAGTGTCCCAACTTTTTTTGATTTTTCTAATTTGGGTTCTTTTGCTTCATATATTGTTTTCACTTTTGTAGAAGCAGCTAATAATGTTTTTCCGCTTTCATCATCTATTAATTGTGCATAGATTTGTTTATTACTACGGTAAACAGACAATCTGGGTTTTTCAGCAGTGCCGGATATTTTTTTGCGAATACGCATTTTTATCCTGTTTCTGCCATACACTTTTTTGTTTTTAATCTTTTTATCCATTTCTATACTATTTTTCTATTATTCAGATGCTGTTTTTCCAGCTTTTCTTCTTAATTCTTCACCAACATATTTAATACCTTTTCCTTTATATGGTTCAGGCTTTCTAAGTGATCTGATTTTAGCTGCAACCTGTCCAATAAGTTGTTTATCATAAGAACTCAAGGTCAAACGAGGGTTTTTTCCTCTTTCTGTTACAGCCTCTGCTTTCACTTCAGGGGGCAATTCAAACACAACATTATGGGAATAACCTAAACTCATTTCAATTAGTTGACCTTTGACTTCAACTTTATAACCAACTCCAACAAAATCTTGTTGTATGCTGTACCCTTCAGTAACTCCTGTTAGCATATTAGATATCAATGAACGGTAAAGTCCGTGATATGCTTTATGTTGCTTTTGTTCTGTTTTTCTTTCAAGGATAACTTGATTCTCTTCAAGTTTAACCGTAATAGCAGGATCCAGTTTTTGAGTAAGTTCTCCTTTGGCTCCTTTAACAGTAACAATATTGTCGTCGGAAACCTTGACTTCAGCTCCTGCGGGTATTTCTATGGGTAATTTTCCAATTCGTGACATTAATTTTCCTCCTGATTAACTTATATAACAAATTACTTCACCGCCAATTTTCAAGGCTCTGGCTTCTTTATCTGTCATCACTCCTCTTGAAGTAGATAAGATAGCTATACCCAAACCGTTCATCACGCGTGGTAATTCTGTAGAATTAGCATATTTTCTAAGACCTGGTTTACTAATAGATTTCAGCTCTGTGATTGCTGGTATTTTAGTAACTGGATGATACTTTAAAGCAATTTTAATTGTTCCTTGCGGTCCATTATCATCTTCAAATTTATAATTTAACACATAGCCTTTCTCGTGTAGTATCTTGGTTATTTCCTTCTTCATTTTTGATGAAGGAATTTCTACAACACGATGAGCTGCTAAAATCGAATTTCTTATTCTTGTTAAATAATCTGCAATAGGATCAGTATTCATAATTTCAATTTTATTATTACCAACTAGCTTTTTTTATCCCCGGGATTAATCCGTTAAGTGCCATTTCTCTAAAGTTAATACGAGAAACGCCAAATTGACGCATATATCCTTTTGGTCTTCCTGTCAATTTACATCTATTGTGTAGGCGAACAGCAGAAGAGTTTTTAGGTAATTTTTGTAATGCAACATAATCACCAGCTGCTTTTAATGCAGCTCTTTTATCTGCATATTTAGCAACCATTTTTTCTCTTTTCACCTCGCGTGCTTTCATGGATTCTTTAGCCATAATACTCCTTATTTTTTAAAAGGCATTCCAAACTCTTTCAATAATGCATGTGCTTCTTTATCATTTTCGGCACTAGTGCATACTGTGATAGTCATACCTTGAATTTTATTAATTTTATCTATATTTATTTCCGTAAAAATAATCTGTTCTGAAACTCCAAAAGAGAAATTACCTTTTCCATCAAAACCTTTATCATTTACTCCTCTAAAATCCCTTACTCGGGGAATAGAAACAGAAATAAGCCTGTCGAGGAATTCATACATTTTCTCTCCGCGAAGAGTAACTCTAGCTCCAATTGGCATTCCTCTTCTTAATTTAAAGTTAGAAATATCCTTTTTGGACTTCGTAGGAACTGCTTTTTGCCCAGTTATCATTGTTAATTCTTCTAAGGCATTATCAATGATTTTTTTATCAGCAATAGCATCACCTAATCCTTGGTTGATAGCTATTTTAGTGATTTTAGGAACTTGCATTGATGATTTATACTGAAATTGTTTCATCAAAGCAGGTACTACTTCTTTCTGATATTTTTCTCTAAGTCTAGGTGTGTATCCCATTACTTAATCTCCTCATCATTTTTCTTCGAATAACGAACGATTTTATTATTACTATTTAGTTTCCTTCCAACGCGAGTTGCATCTCCTTTGGCATCAATAAGCATTAAGTTTGAAACATGCACAGCTGCTTCTTGCTTAATAATTCCGCCTTCGGAATTTTTGGCATTGGGTTTTGTGTGTTTTGACACCATATTAATGCCTTCAACAATAGCTCTGTTTTTTTTGACATCGATTTTAAGAACCCGACCTTGTTGGCCTTTGTCTTCACCAGTCAAAACCTTCACTATGTCATCCTTTTTAATATGTAATTTCTTTTTAGTCATATTGCTTTAAAATTTACAATACCTCGGGTGCAAGAGATACTATTTTCATAAATTTATTTTCTCTTAATTCTCTGGCAACAGGTCCAAAGATACGTGTTCCTTGCATTTCTCCAGCTGTGTTTAACAAAACAACTGCGTTGTCATCAAATCGGATATAAGATCCATCAGCTCTTCTAACTTCTTTTTTGGTTCTAACAACAACTGCTTTTGCAACAGAGCCTTTTTTAACACTTCCAGAAGGAACAGCGTCTTTAATAGTAACAACTATTTTATCGCCAAGGCGCGCATATCGCTTTTTTGTTCCTCCTAATACTGATATACAAAGTACTTCTTTTGCACCACTATTATCAGCTACGTTTAATCTTGTTTCTTTCTGTATCATAATTACTTAGCTCTTTCTATTATTTCAACTAATCTCCAAGACTTATTTTTACTTAAGGGTCTTGTTTCTGCAATTTTAACAGTATCGCCAATATTACACTCATTCTTTTCATCATGAGCCATAAACTTATTTGTTTTTTTAACAAATTTCCCATAAATAGGGTGCTTCATTTTACGCTCAACCTGAACTACAATGGATTTGTCCATTTTATTGCTCATAACAACCCCAAGTCGTTCTTTTCTAAGTTTTCTTTCCATTATATTTATTTTTTTTCTTCTAATTCTCTTTTACGAATTTCTGTTTTTAACCTTGCAATAGTTTTTTTAAACTCAACTATTTTATTCGGGTTATCTAAAGGCGACACAGCGTGATTCATTTTCAATTTGTTGAGGTGTTTTTTCTCCTCTTCAAGACGTTCCAATAATTCTGGTGTCGATAACTCTGTTATTACATTTTGTTTCATTATTCTATGCGTTTTTATTCTTCAACATAATCTCTTCGTACAACAAATTTTGTTTTAATCGGCAGTTTTTGTGCTGCTAACCTAAGTGCTTCTTTAGCAATTTCAGTTGTAACTCCTTCTGCTTCGAAAAGTATTCTTCCGGGAGTAACTCTAGCTACAAAATATTCTGGAGCACCTTTACCTTTACCCATACGAACTTCAGCAGGCTTCTTAGTAATCGGTTTATCCGGAAATATTCTAATCCACAATTGTCCTTCACGTTTCATATAACGTGTAACTGCCTGACGTGCAGCTTCTATCTGCCTCCCTGTAAGCCAAGCTGTGTCTAAACTCTTAATAGCAAAAGTTCCAAAAGCTATCTGGTTTCCACGTTGGGAATTCCCTTTCATTTTTCCTTTTTGCTGTTTTCTGTATTTTGTTTTCTTAGGCTGTAACATTTTGTCTTCCCCTATATTTTTATATTATCTTTTAATTCTTTTTTTACCACCACGTTTTGATGCACTTTGCTTAGATGTTTCTAAACCGTAAGCAGTAACATCTTGCTTTCCATAGATTTCACCTTTACAAATCCAAACTTTGACACCAATTCTACCATAGGTAGTATGGGCTTCTTGTTGAGCATAATCTATATTCGCTCTAAGTGTGTGCAATGGAATTCTTCCTTCTTTGTACATTTCAGAACGTGCCATTTCTGCACCACCAAGGCGACCTGAAATAAGCACTTTAATGCCTTCTGCACCCATTCTCATTGTAGTTGCTATTGCTGTTTTTATTGCTCTTCGATAAGAAATTCTACCTTGAATTTGCTTCGCAATCGCTTCTGCAACAATTACAGCTTCCAGTTCGGGACGCTTAACTTCGGAAATATTGATTTGTACTTCTTTATTTGTAATCTTTTTTACTTCTTCCTTTAATTTGTCAACTTCTTGACCGCCTCTACCAATAATAATACCAGGTCGTGCAGTATGAATAGTAACTGTTAACAATTTCAAGGTTCGTTCAATAATAATCTTAGAAATTCCAGCTTTAGCAAGACGAATTTGTAAGTATTGACGAATTTTAAAGTCTTCAACCAATTTGGCTTCAAATTTCTTTCCACCATACCAATTAGAATCCCATCCTCTGATGATTCCTAATCTATTTCCTATTGGATTTGTTTTTTGTCCCATCTATATTATTCTTTTATTTCTTCTTTTGATTTATCATCTAATTCTTCAACTATGTCCATACTTCTACTTCCTAAATAAAGTGTAATATGGTTTGAACGTTTTCTAATTCTGTAAGCTCTTCCTTGAGGTGCTGTTTGGAGTCGCTTAAGCACTCTAGCACTATCAACAAAAACTTCTTTAACAAATAATTCACTGTCTTCCATTCGTAAGTCAGGATTTTTCTCTTGCCAGTTTGCAACAGCAGAAAGCAATAATTTGTGCATATCACGAGCTGCGTGTTTGGGTGATGTTTTTAACACATGCATTGCTTGTTCAACTTGCATCCCTCTAATCATATCTGCAATCAATCTCATTTTTCTTGGAGATGTTGGACAGTTATTCAACTTAGCAAAACTTTGCTGCTTTCTAGCTTCTTTTCTTTCTGTTGCTGTATTTCTTTTTCGAACTCCCATTATCTTAATGTTTTTACGTTCCTATTTTTTATTCTTATTTCCTGCATGACCACGGAAAAGACGAGTTGGTGCAAATTCTCCCAATCTGTGTCCTACCATATTTTCCGTAACATATACGGGGATAAATTTGTTCCCGTTATGAACAGCAATAGTTTGTCCTACAAAATCAGGAGTAATCATGGAAGCTCTTGACCATGTTTTAATGGTCTTTTTACTACTAGTTTCCAAATTTGCTAAAACGCGTTGCTCCAATTTATAATGAACAAAAGGTCCTTTTTTTAATGATCTAGCCATGTTTCAATTATTTTTTTCTTCTTTCTATAATATACTTATCTGATTGTTTCTTTTTTGATCTTGTTTTAAATCCTTTAGCAGGAATACCCTTCCTTGATCTAGGATGACCACCAGAAGCTCTTCCTTCTCCACCACCCATTGGGTGATCAACAGGATTCATAACAACTCCTCTAACGCGAGGTCTTCTTCCCTGCCATCTTTTACGTCCTGCTTTTCCTGAAACTTCTAATCGGTGATCCATATTAGATACCATTCCAACAGTAGCTTTACATGCTTGCAATATCATTCTTGTTTCTCCAGAAGGCATCTTAATTATTGCATATTTTCCGTCTCTTGACATCAATTGAGCATAAGTTCCAGCTCCTCTTGCAATTTTTGCTCCCTGACCAGGCTGCATTTCAATATTATGGATTACTGTACCAAAAGGAATTTCGCTTAAATACATGCTGTTTCCAATTTCTGTAGGTACTCCTTTTCCTGAAACGACTGTTTGCCCAAGTTTAAGCCCGTGCGGAGCAATGATATATCTTTTCTCACCATCCTGATAGTTAAGCAATGCTATTCTAGCAGTACGATTTGGATCGTATTCTATTGATTTTACAACAGCAGAAATGTTTTCCTTGTCTCTTTTAAAATCAATGATACGATATTTCTTTTTATGCCCACCTCCGATATAGCGCATTGTCATTTTACCAGTGTTATTACGACCACCGCTTCTTCTATTGGGTGCAAGTAATGATTTCTCAGGACTTTGAGTTGTAATTTCCTCAAAAGTACTGACTAACTTATGTCGTTGTCCCGGAGTTGTCGGTTTTATTTTCTTTAATGCCATTTTATTTTACTTAAATGTTACTATAAAAATCTATTGTCTCTCCTTCTACTAGGGTAACTATTGCTTTTTTATAAGCATTTGTCCTTCCACTAATAAAGCCTGACTTAGTCATTCTACTTCTTTGTTTACCTTGATAAACCATAGTATTGACAGTATTAACTTGCACGCCGTAAAGCTCTTCAATTGCCTTTTTGATTTGCAATTTATTCGCTTTTTTATTGACAATAAAGCCGAACCTGTTAGGAATTTTTTCGCTAACATCTGTCATTTTTTCGGTTATTAATGGCTTAATTAAAACATCCATATCAACTATTTTTTTCTCTATTTTTACTTAATTTCGCTTATTGCGCTCTCTAAAATCAAAAGACTTGAAGCATTCATCAAATCGTATGTGTTTAATTGTGAAGCTGTTATCGTTTTAACAGTTTTCAAATTTCGAGCCGACAAATATACGTTTTTATTTGATTCTTTCAACACTATTAGTGTTTTTTTCTCATTTGAATCGAAATTTTTCAACAATTCCAAGATTTCCTTTGTTTTCGGCTGCTCAATATTTAGGTCTTCGATAACTTTTATTGCATCTTGTTTTACTTTATAAGATAAAGCAGAAAGTCGTGCTAGTTTTTTTACCTTTTTATTAAGCTTAAAGGAATAATCTCTCGGTTGCGGACCAAAAACTCGTCCACCTCCACGAAGAAGAGGTGATTTAATATCTCCAAAACGTGCACCGCCAGTTCCTTTTTGTTTTCTGATTTTCTTGGTACTTCCAGTTATTTCAGCACGTTCTTTAGATTTATGCGTTCCTTGTCTTTGTGCGGCCAAATAATGCTTAACATCTAGATAAATAGCATGGTCGTTGGGTTCGATCCCAAAAACTGTATCATCTACATTACATTTTTTATTGGTCTTTTTACCCTTAGTATTATATATTATTAACTCCATCTTTCTAGTATTAAATATGAACCACTTGGGCCTGGTACAGAACCCTTAACAACTAATAAATTCTTTTCTTTGTCAATTCTCAAAACCTGCAGGTTTATCATCTTAACTCTTTGACCTCCATGACGTCCTGCCATTCTCATTCCCTTGAAAACTCTTGAAGGATACGAAGAAGCTCCAATTGAACCGGGAGCTCTTTCTCTATTATGCTGACCATGAGTTTGATCGTTTACACCTTTAAAGTTATAACGCTTAACAACTCCTTGAAAACCTTTTCCTTTAGACCATCCTACAACATCAATATATTCTCCTTCATTAAAAACATCTGCTTCCAAAATATCTCCAAATTGCTTTCTTTCTTCAAATCGAGAAAATTCTGCAAGATATTTTTTAGGCGTTGTTCCTGCTTTCTTAAAGTGACCTTGAAGTGCTTTTGATGTCTTCTTTTCTTTCTTATCTTCATAAGCAAGCTGAATGGCATCATAACCATCCTGGTCTTTTGTTTTTACTTGTGTTACCACACAAGGACCAGCTTCAATAACCGTGCATGGAATATTTTTTCCAGAGGCATCATAGAGGCTAGTCATACCGATTTTTTTTCCAATTAATCCTGACATTTTCTTCTTTTTATTTTTCTATTACACTTTTATTTCAACTTCAACACCACTGGGCAATTCAATTTTCATCAACGCATCAATGGTTTTTGAAGTAGTACTGTAAATATCCAACAATCGCTTATAAGAGCTAAGTTGAAACTGTTCACGAGACTTCTTATTAACAAAAGTTGATCGTAATACAGTAAAAATTTGCTTATTTGTTGGTAAAGGTATTGGACCATTAACAACAGCGCCTGTGGCTTTCACAGTTTTTACAATCTTTTCTGCTGATTTATCAACCAGATTATGATCGTAAGATTTTAATTTAATTCGTATTCTTTGACTCACTTTTTAATTAGTTTTAATTATAGTTCAATTTTTAATCCTTTAATTTTATATATTACTTCTTGAGCTTGTTCTTTAGGAGTTACAGCATAATGTGAAAATTCCAAAGATGAAACAGCTCTTCCTGAAGTAAGTGAACGCAATGTTGTAACGTATCCAAACATATTTGCCATTGGGACAAAAGCTTTTACCGTTTGTCCATTAATTTTTGATTCAACACTGCTTACCTGCCCTCTACGTTTATTTAAATCCGAAGTTACTTCTCCTAAATAATCATCAGGAGTTAATACTTCCAATCGCATAATAGGTTCAAGTAAATCCATTCCTGCTTGTTTACAAGCTTCTCTAAAACCAATTGAAGCTGCTATTTCAAAAGACAAACTATCTGAATCTTCTTGGTGATAGCTTCCTCCGTAAACTTTTATCTTCGCATTATGAACAGGGAAACCTGCAAGAGCTCCATTGTACATAGCTGTTTTAAAGCCTTTTTCAATAGCAGGAACAAATTCTTTGGGGATATCTCCTCCTTTAATCTCATTGATAAATTGTAATCCTTTTACATTATCATCATCTGCAGCAGAAATCTCAAATTGAATTTCAGCAAACTTTCCTTTTCCTCCGGTTTGCTTTTTGTAGAGTTTAACAAAATTCGTTCTTTGTCTTATCTTTTCTTTATAGGCAACCTGAGGAGTACCTTGATTGCATGGTATATTATATTCTCTGTTTAATCTGTCTAATAAAATCTCTAGATGTAACTCACCCATTCCACTAATGATTGTCTGTCCAGTTTCTTCGTCAATGCGAACTTTAAATGTGGGGTCTTCTTCTGACAATTTATTGAAAGCGATAGATAATTTATCTACATCTTTTTGTTCCTTAGGTTCAACTGCTAAACTAATTACAGGATCTGGGAACATCATGGACTCTAAAACAACTGGCTGCTTAACATCTGAAAGTGTGTCGCCTGTTCTTATTTCTTTAAAACCAACAGCAGCTCCTATTTCACCTGTTTCCAATTTATCTAATTGCTTTTGCTTATTAGCATGAATTTGTAATATTTTGGAGATTCTCTCTTTCTTTCCGGTGCTCGCATTTAAAACCTGCTCTCCTACTTTTAATACTCCAGAATAAACTCGAATAAAGGCAAGTTTACCTACAAAAGAATCACTGGTAATTTTAAAAGCGACAGCACATAAGGGTTCTTCAATACTTGGCTTAAAGAATACCTCGTTTCGGGTAACGCTATGAATTCCTTTAACAGGAGGCATATCAAGCGGAGAAGGTAAGAATGCTGTAACAGCATCCATTAATATCTGTACTCCTTTATTCTTGAATGAAGAACCGCAAATAACAGGTGTTATTTTTCTTTCTATTGTTGCTTTTCTAATCATAGCAACAATTTCTTCTTCTGTAATAGAATTTGGATCTTCAATATATTTCTCAAACAATTCTGTGCTTTCTTCGGCAACGCCTTCGATAAGCATATCTCTGTATTGCTTAACTGTTTCCTGGATATCTTCAGGAACTTCTACTTCAAAAAACTTTTCTCCTAAGGATTCGTCATCCCATATATATGCTTTGTTTGATATTAAATCAACAACACCAACAAAGTTATCTTCTGCACCAATAGGGATTTGAAGAGGGACGGGATTAGCTTTTAATTTATCATTAATTTGTTTAACGACTGAAAAGAAATCAGCACCCACTCTGTCCATTTTATTAACATAACAAATGCGTGGAACTTCATACTTATCAGCTTGTCTCCAAACGGTTTCACTCTGAGGTTCAACACCACCAACAGCACAGAAAAGCGCAACAGCTCCATCAAGAATTCTTAAGGAACGTTCTACTTCTGCTGTAAAATCAACATGTCCTGGGGTGTCTATAATATTGATACGGTAATCAATCTTGTTTCTTTTCCAATAGATTGTTGTTGCAGCCGATGTGATGGTAATTCCTCTCTCTTGTTCTTGCTTCATCCAATCCATGGTGGCTGTGCCTTCATGAACTTCACCAAGAGAATGGTTAATACCAGTATAATACAACATACGCTCGGTAGTAGTAGTTTTACCTGCGTCGATGTGAGCCATAATGCCGATATTTCTTATATTTTTTAGTTTCTCACACATTTGTATTATCCGGCTTAATTATTAAAAGACTTCTCACTTTAAAATCTAAAGTGGGAGAAGGCTTTGTTAGCTTCTGCCATTCTATGCGTATCTAATTTCTTTTTATATGCACTTCCTTCTTCATTAAATGCTGAAACAATTTCACCTGCCAGTTTGTGGCTCATAGACTTTTCATGTCTTTTTCGAGCAAAACCAATAAGGTTTTTAATGCCTATTGATTGTTTTCTGGATGGTCTTATTTCAGATGGTATTTGAAATGTTGCTCCACCAATTCTTCTACTTTTTACTTCAACAGCAGGAGTAACATTTTCTAATGCTTTCTTAAATACTTCTAATCCATTTTCTTTGGTTTTTTCTTCCACCACTTCCATTGCATCATAGAAAATCTTGTAAGACAAGTTTTTCTTTCCGCTTAACATCATATTATTGACAAATTTTGTCACTAAAACATCTCCGAATTTCGGATCTGGAAGAGTTATTCGCTTTTTTGGTTTAGATTTTCTCATCTCTATTACACTATATATATTAACTTATAATTTTTATTTCTTTGGACGTTTTGTTCCATACTTTGATCTTCTTTGTGTTCTACCCTCAACACCAGAAGTATCTAATGCACCTCTGATAATATGGTATCTTACACCGGGTAAATCCTTCACTCTTCCGCCTCTTATCATTACAATAGAGTGTTCTTGCAAATTATGTCCTTCTCCTGGGATATAAGAGTTCACTTCTTTCCCATTAGTTAATCTAACTCTTGCTACTTTACGCATAGCTGAATTAGGTTTCTTTGGTGTGGTAGTATAAACTCTAGTACAAACGCCCCTTCTCTGTGGACATGAATCTAAAGCTGGAGAATTACTTTTCTCCGTCATTTTTTTTCTTCCTTTTCTTACTAACTGTTGAATAGTTGGCATATTATTTTTAAATTAATTTTTCAACAAATTATTTTCACCCCAAATTTTGGGACTGCAAAAGTAGAGAGTTTATTTGATAAAACCAACACCTAAAAGCATTTTTTTTTTCACTTTCAAGCATTTATCAGTAACAAAATGTCTTATTTGTTGATTTTCTGACAATTACATTGTTCTGTATTTTTTATCAGCTTAGTGCTGAAAAAAGGATTAATCTGCATAATATTTCTTATTTTTGCAGAAAATCTTTATACAGTGCATTCAATTTTATCTAAACTTAATACATCTCAGCAAGAAGCAGTAAAAAACTATCAAGGTTCAGCATTGGTTATCGCTGGCGCAGGATCAGGGAAAACCAGGGTGCTGACATACCGAATTGCTTATCTTATTAGTCAAGGAGTTAGCCCTGAAAGAATCCTAGCGCTGACTTTTACAAATAAAGCTGCCAAAGAAATGAAAAGCCGTATTATTGAAATTGTTGGTCCTGCCGCCAAAAAAATCAAAATGGGTACTTTTCACTCCGTCTTTTCTAGTTTCTTGCGCGTGGAAGCTGATAAACTGGGATATACTTCCAATTTCACCATCTACGATACTGATGATAGCAAATCGCTCATTAAAGCTATTGTGAAAGAATTGCAATTAGACGACAAAACCTATTCTCCTTCCTATATTCAAAGTAGAATTTCCTCGGCTAAATCCATGCTAATATCACCTCCAGAATACCTCAACGATACTGATATTCAGAATCATGACTATAGCGCAAGAAGACCCCGAATAGGAGAAATATACACATTATATAATAAGCGTTGTTTTAAAGCTAACGCTATGGATTTTGATGATTTGTTGTTTAACATGAATTATCTGCTTAAAAAACACCAAGATGTATTGCACAAATACCAGCATTTTTTTCAATATATGTTGGTTGACGAGTATCAAGATACAAATTATGCTCAATACATTATTATTAAAGCTTTGGCTGCTGTGAATGAGAATATTTGTGTTGTGGGAGATGATGCACAAAGTATTTATGCTTTCCGCGGAGCCAATATCAACAATATTTTTAATTTTAAAAAGGATTATCCCGATCATATCGTTTATAAATTAGAGCAAAATTATCGCTCAACAAAAAATATTGTGGAAGCTGCCAACAGCATTATCGTTAACAATAAAAGGCAAATCAAAAAGAAATTATGGACTGAAAATGATTGTGGAGATAAAATCACTCTCATTGCCACCAGCAGCGACCAAGAAGAAGGCAAAGCTATTGCCAACAC
>CAZJZP010000014.1:13861-19092 GCA_964550505.1 uncultured Prolixibacteraceae bacterium
TGGAACAAAAAAACGCCTTTGATTTAGGCATGCATATTTTACAATCTACCAGGATTTTGAGCGAACTAAAAAAGGAAGATATTCCGGAAAATATTGAACGTATTGACAATATTGAAGAATTAATGAACAGTATTAAGGAGTTTATTGTAAATCATCCTCAAAAAGAAGAAAATCAGGATGCTTTTATTCCCCTAACGGAATATATGAAAGATGTGGCTTTAATCTCCGATGCTGATAATGAAGAAAAAAACGAAGGAGACAAAGTGAGTTTAATGACTATTCACATGGCGAAAGGGCTGGAATATCCTTGTGTTTTTATAAGCGGTTTGGAAGAAAACCTTTTCCCTTCTGGTCAATCATTGATGAGCCAGGAAGATATTGAAGAAGAAAGACGCTTGTTTTATGTTGCACTTACCCGCGCCATGAAAAAACTCTATCTTTCTTATGCCGAAACTCGCTACAAATGGGGAAACTTGCTCTTTGCTGAACCCAGTCGTTTTATTGATGAGATTGAAGATTGCTATCTGGAAAACAATTATATTGGAATGCAGCAAAGTAGTAATAGTATAAAAGCTTTTCCTTCTACTTCTTCAACTATTCTGAAAAAAGCAGAGCCAAAAAGCAAAGTCAAGCCTAATATGAAAAAGTTGTCGCAAACTTCTACAACAGATTCATCAATAGACTACAGTGTTTTTCAAAATGGAATGCGCGTAGAACACGAACGATTTGGCAAAGGAAAAATTATTAAAATTGAAGGGGAAGCAGCTAGTTCCAAGGCTATAGTGTTTTTTGAAAAAATTGGAGAAAAGCAACTTTTACTGCGTTTTGCCAAACTAAAAATCATTGAATAAAGCAGTTTATCTCTTTAATTAAATAAAATATACTACTTTTGCTTTTGTATTTATTTTTTATAAACTAAATTACGTATGGAATATAACACTAAAAGAAATCACCTTGTAATTCCCGAGTACGGAAGAAATGTACAAAAATTGGTGAAATTTGCCTGTGATATTGAAGACAGGAAAAAAAGAACGGAAGCGGCTCATTATATTGTTAATATTATGGGTAATATCGTACCGCAATCTAAAGATCAAACTGATTATAAACATAAATTGTGGGATTATATCTACTATATTTCTGATTATAAACTAGATGTTGACGGACCATATCCGCAACCTAAATCGCTGGAAGAAATTCCAAGACCAGATTTTTTGGATTATAAAGAAGGGGATATTACTTTCCGATTCTACGGCAGAAATTTAGAAAACATGATGTTAAAAGCCGGAGAAATTAATGATGAAGAAGAGCGACAATTTGCTGCCAGAAGCATAGCAAATCATATGAAAAAAATGTATTTGAATTGGAATAAAGAAGGCGTAAGCGATGATATTATTATTCAACACATGGCAATGCTTTCTAATGGCAAATTAATACTGGACATTAGTGAAAAACCGCTAAAAGCTGCAAGTGATTTGATTGAAAAACCCGAACCACAGCCAAGAACACAGCAAAGAAGAAGCGGCGGAAAAACGCGTATGAACAAACGTCCCAAACAAAAACCCAGAAATAAAAAATACTAAATCCATTATGCAACAGAGTCCTCACGCTTTTGAAATTATCGGCGGGCAAAAACTGCAAGGAGAAATTCATCCGCAAGGAGCCAAAAACGAAGCATTGCAAGTTATTTCTGCTTGTCTGCTTACAGCGGAACCTATTACTATCCATAATATCCCCGACATTCTTGACGTCAATAAGCTTATCAATCTGTTAGTTAGCTTTGGTGTTAAGGTTAAGAAAATCGCAGACCACAGTTATCGCTTTCAAGCCGATGATGTTAATCTTGATTTTTTGAAAACAGAAGAATTCAAGAAAAAAGGCGGCGCTCTGCGTGGGTCAATTATGCTTGTTGGTCCGCTTGTTGGACGTTTTGGAATTGCTGCTGTGCCCCGTCCTGGTGGCGATAAAATTGGAAGACGTAGATTAGACACGCATTTTATTGGATTGCAAAAATTAGGAGCAAAGTTTTCTATTAATGAAAACAAATTTTTCGAAGTAACAAGCGATAGACTCAAAGGATGCTATCTTTTGCTTGATGAAGCTTCTGTTACCGGTACTGCCAACATTATTATGGCAGCCGTTTTAGCAGAAGGAAAAACCACTATTTTTAATGCAGCCTGTGAACCTTACATTCAGCAATTATGCTTAATGCTCAAAAATATGGGCGCTAAAATTAATGGCGTTGGTTCTAATCTCTTACATATTGAAGGTGTTAGCAAATTAAATGGCTGCGAGCACAAGGTACTTCCCGATATGATTGAAATTGGTAGTTTTATCGGTCTTGCCGCTATGACAAAGTCGGATATTCTTATTAAAAACGTTGCTTACGAACATTTAGGTCTTATCCCTAGTGTTTTTGAAAAATTGGGAATTAAAATGCATAGAATCAATGATGATATTCATATTCCATCTCAGGAAGAATATGTTATTGAAAATTTTATCGACGGCTCTATTTTAAGTATAGCAGATGCTCCATGGCCAGGTTTTACGCCCGACTTATTGAGTATAGTGCTGGTTGTTGCCATTCAAGCTAAAGGAAGTGTGTTGATTCACCAAAAAATGTTTGAAAGCCGCTTGTTTTTCGTGGATAAATTGATTGATATGGGCGCACAAATTATTCTTTGCGATCCTCACAGAGCAACGGTTATCGGACTTAATCACCAGTTTCCACTTAAAGGAATTCAGATGAGTTCGCCGGATATTAGAGCAGGGGTTTCACTTTTGATTGCTGCGCTTTCCGCAAAAGGGAAAAGTGTAATTTACAATGTGGAGCAAATTGACAGAGGATATGAAAATATCGATATTCGTCTTAATCAATTGGGCGCGCACATTAAACGAATGTAGTATTTCACCTTATCATTTGAAAAACTATTATTAGATAAAAAGATTTTTTTCAATATCTTTGTCCCATGAACAAAAAAATCCTTCGCATTATTCGTAACAAATATTTTATAGTCAGTGTATTGGCTATTGCTTGGTTGGTTTTTTTCGATGGTCATAATATTGCATCTCAATTCTCCCGAAAAAAAGAAATTAAAGAACTAGAAGAAAAACAAAGTTTTTATGAAAAGGAGATTAAACAAGATAAAGAGATGCTTGAAAAGATTCAAAACGACACGAATTTTATGCAAAAATACGGTAGAGAAAAATACCTGATGAAGAAGGATAATGAAGATGTTTTTCTTATTATCAGAGAAGAAAAAGAAGACAATTAATGCTTCATATCTGAAGTCCAGTTATAATTATACAATCCCTTTTCTAATAATTCCTGCTTTTCATCATCAGATAGTTTATTGTATTTATCTTTTTCTTCTTGCAGTTTTCGTTGCTTTTCTTCTTCTATGGCAGCTTGCTCAGCCTGATAACGCTCTTGTTTCTGTTTTTTAAGATATCCGACAGCCACCGCTGGAAATAATTCCAACAAGAGCTCTTCTTCTTCGTTTTCTGCTAATTTAACTCCGCCAAATTCTTTTAATACAGGATTGTCCTGGGCTTCATAATTATCGGTATTGTAAGGAACTTCTTCTTCCGAACCACATATTTTCTTTCTAAAAGATGGTTTTATGGGTAAAGGCGTTTTGCCGTAACTTCCTTTTACCAAATTATGAAATTGAGTGGACACATTGGTATAAGGTTCGTCTCCCTTGTTCAAATCAATAACATAATTAACCGCTTGAGCTCCTACAATTTGACTGGTAGGCGTAACCAAAGGAGGACATCCTGAATCTAAACGAACGATAGGAACCAATTCCAATACTTTGTTTAATAGATGATCTAATTGTAAGGTCTTTAATTGCGACAACATATTGGAATACATTCCGCCGGGGATTTCCGCATTTTTTACCAATTCATTGGGTTCGGGGAAATTAAAGTATTTTTCTATTGCATAAATCGTTTGCAATAATTCCTCTTCCTTATCTGCCTTGGCTAATGCAATGGCTTTATCGAAAAGTTGATCAATTTCTTCGGGCAAAGTGTCTTTTTCAGGATGGAAACAACGAGGGAATAGTTTGTCGCTATCATAATCTTCTAATCCTTTTCGAATATCAATTAGTTCTCTGTTGATTTGACAAACTGCATCAATATTTACTCCGGTTTCTATGTCTAGTTTTTTACAAAAGATATGCACTAATTCATAAGCGGGAGCTGCTGTTCCACCAGCAAAATTCATAATATTGGTATCGACAATATCCACGCCGTTAATAATTGCCATTAAAACTGATGCCAAACCATAACCCGGTGTGCAGTGGGTATGGAAATCAATGGGAAGAGAAACATGTTTTTTTAATCCTTTTATTAGTTTACCGGAAACAGAAGGAGGAATTAAGCCTGCCATATCTTTAATGGTGATAATATCAGCGCCCATTTTTTCCAGTTCTTTTGCCTTTTGGTAATAATAATCCAAGGTGAAGACCGCTTTGGGTAATCTTTTTCCGGAGAAAAAGGCTTTGATGCGTTGTTTTTGGGTAAATTTCGGGTCAACAGTGTAGCAAATGGCACAATCTGCCAATCCTTTATTTTCTTTCACCACTTTGATGGTGTATTCCATATTCGACAAATCATTAAGGGCGTCGAATATGCGCATAATATCAATTCCGTTTTCTATTGCTTTGCGGTTGAAGCCTTCGATAACTGTATCGGGATATGGATTGTAGCCAAAGAGGTTTCTGCCTCTGGAAAGTGCGGTAAGTTTGGATGTTTCGCCAATTCCATCATTGATGGAACGTAATCTTTCCCATGGATTTTCTCCCAAAAAACGCATTACAGAATCGGGAACAGCACCGCCCCAGACTTCCATTGCATAGAAATTGGCGTTTTTAAAAATGGGTAAAACCTTATCTACTTGTGCTTGATTCATGCGGGTAGCAAATTTGGATTGCTGCCCGTCTCTAAGGGTTAAATCTCTTATTAATAGTTTTTTATCCATCTTGTTTCTGCATATTATTTGTTACAAATATACGTATTATTTCGATGATTGCAAATGATTTTTTATTCTGCTGTGAAATGGGGGCGTTTTTTGCTGAAATAGCTTAATTTGAATTTAAATTAGCAAGGAGGGAAATAGGTTTATGTCTTCTATGGAAATGGTTCTTTGTGTTTTTTTTGCTTTTCCGAAGGGTATTTTTGCAATTCCGAAGGCTAAAAAGCAAATTCCACAGGGTATTTTAGCAATT
>CAZJZP010000015.1:0-18758 GCA_964550505.1 uncultured Prolixibacteraceae bacterium
GTCTTTACGCCAGAACAACAACGGAGTTTGTACACGGTCAATTCCGCGTTCAGGGCGATACGGTTGATGTGTTTCCTGCTTATGCTGATTTTGGGGTTCGTATCATTTTTTGGGATAATGAAATCGAAAGCATCCATCGTTTTGACCCAATTACTGGAGAAGAATTTGATGAGCAAGAGGAAATCAGCATTTATCCTGCAAGCATTTTTATGACAACACAATCCACACTGAATGATGCAATTAAAGATATTCAATTGGATTTAGGAAAGCAAGTAGATTTCTTGAAAGAACATGGTAAACACTTGGAAGCAAAACGCCTGGAAGACAGGGTTAGCTACGATGTGGAAATGCTCAAAGAATTAGGCTACTGCTCAGGAATTGAAAACTATTCCCGCTATTTTGATAAGCGCAAAACCGGAGATAGGCCGTTTTGCTTATTAGATTATTTTCCTGACGATTATATTATGGTTGTTGACGAAAGTCATGTAACAATTCCACAAATTCATGCAATGTACGGAGGCGATCGTTCTCGAAAATTAAATTTAGTAGAATATGGGTTTCGTTTGCCTGCTGCTATGGATAACAGACCATTGAAATTTGAGGAATTTGAACAAATGTATTCCCAAATTATTTTCGTAAGTGCTACTCCAGCAGATTATGAACTACGGAAATCCGAAGGAGTAATTGTGGAGCAAGTTATTCGCCCAACAGGTTTATTAGAGCCAGAAGTAATTATCCGCCCATCACTAAACCAAATTGATGATTTATTGCATGAAATTCATCTTCGTGCAAAAAAACAACAACGGGTTTTGGTTACAACCTTAACAAAAAGAATGGCTGAAGAATTAAACAAATATATGCTTAATCTTAAGATCAAATGCCGTTACATCCATTCCGAAGTAGAAACATTGGAACGCGTAAAAATCATTCGAGGACTTCGAAGTGGAGAATTTGATGTGTTGATTGGTGTAAATCTGCTGCGCGAAGGACTGGATTTACCAGAAGTGAGTCTTGTGGCTATTTTAGACGCTGATAAAGAAGGATTTTTACGCTCCGAACGCTCCCTAATTCAAACTGCCGGAAGAGCTGCACGAAACATTGATGCTAAAGTTATTATGTATGCTGATAAGATAACTAATTCCATGCAAAAAATGATGGACGAAACCAGCAGAAGAAGAGAAAAACAATTAGCTTATAATCAAAAGCATGGAATTACACCTCAGCAAATTTCTAAAAAAGAGACTAATTTGCTCGGACAAGTTGTTTCAACTGAAAAAGAAGAGGAAAGCAAGTATTATCATTCCCAGGAAAATCTTTCTGTTGCTGCTGATCCAGTGATTCAATATATGGCAAAACCCCAATTGGAAAAACTCCATAAGGAAACAATGCGCAAAATGGAAAAGGCGGCAAAAGAATTAGATTTTATCTCTGCTGCTCACTACAGAGATGAAGCAGAAGCAATTCTTGAATTAATTCAGAAAAAATAAGCGGATTAATCATTCTTTAAGCAAAACGAATAGCTTTAATTGGTCGTATTCTGCTGATAAATAAGGAAGGAATCAGCAAAACCAAAACACACAATAACATGGTGCCTAGATTTAATGCAACTACATATAACCAATCTAACTGAATAGGAACATAAGACATATAATAAGATTCCTCGTCCAAACGAATCAATTTAAATTTATCTTGGATTAAACACAGTGAAATTCCTATTAAATTGCCCCAAAACAAACCCTTTACTATTAAATATGCAGCATTGTAAATAAAGATTTTCTGAATAGCAATAGTAGAAAAACCAATCGCTTTGAGTATTCCAATAAAGTTTGTTTTTTCTAAGATGAGAATCAACAAAGCAGAAATAATATTCATTATGGCAACAACAATCATCAGCGTAATAATGACTAAAACATTCATGTCTAACAAGCTAAGCCAATCAAAAAGCTGTGGTTCAATCTCTTTAATACTTTCTGCAAAAAGATTATAATCAATATTCTCATACACAAAACGACTGAGTTCATCAATCTTACCAAAATCAGAGACGATTACTTCGAAACCACCTACAGAATCGGTTCCCCACATGTTTAATTGCTGAATATGCTCAATATCAGCAATAATAATTCGTTCGTCAAACTGAGTCATTCCTGTATTATAAATTCCAGAAACATAAAAACGCCTGCCCCTGGGTTGCACTTCGTCTGGATTAATAAAATATGTTCTGAGCACATCGCCGACTTTTAATTGCATTGCACTGGCGATTTTGGCTGAGATTAAAACGGCATTTGAAAGCGTATCCGTTTTTTTGACAATTTCTCCTTCTTTAAGATTTTTTTCAAAAAAAGACCAATCATAATCTTTATCGACTCCTTTCACGACTACTCCATAAATTTGATCTTCATTTCGGAGAATACCGGCTTTATTAGCATATGCTTGAATATGCTCAATTCCTTGTTGAGCTAAAAGTTGTTCTTTATTAAGCTCGTTTTTAGCAATAGCTTTGCTTTCAATAGATTGATTAGCATCGAAACGACTGATTTGGATATGTCCGCCAAAACCGACAACTTTATCCCTTATTTCTTGTTTAAATCCCGTAACAATAGCAATGGCAAGCAGCATAACAACAATGCTAATGGCAATGCTGTACACTGATATTTTAATCATGGAATGGGAAAACTGTTTTTTTCCATGTAAAATTATTTTTTTTGCTATAAAAAATGTTGTATTCAAAGTAAAATTATTATTTTGCAAAAATATCTATTAATTAGTTAATGACAATTTTATGTTACGAAAAATACTCCTAATAAGCATTCTAACATCATTAATGTTCTGTGTATCAGCGCAAGAAGAAGTTCGCTTTAAAGATATTTATGACAAAGACATTAAACATGGTGCAGAACGCACGGATATTTACTATCCTTGGCTGAAAGATAAAAACATTGCTGTTGTAGCGAACCACAGTTCAATGGTGGGCGAAGTCCATTTAGTTGATCAACTGCTAAATGACGGCTTTAGTATTCAGAAAATATTTTGTCCAGAACATGGTTTCAGAGGAGAAGGAGAAGCCGGAGAAAACATTGAAAATGGAAAGGATAGCAAAACAGGTATTCCAATTCATTCTATTTATGGAAAAACAAAAAAACCTTCAACAGAAGATTTACGAGGCATAGACGTGGTACTTTTTGATATTCAAGATGTTGGCGTGCGTTTTTACACCTATATTTCTACCATGCATTATGTAATGGAAGCTTGTGCTGAAAATGCCGTGCAGTTTATTGTTTTGGATAGACCTAATCCAAATGGTCATTATGTGGATGGTTTTATTTTGGAAGATGAATTCAAATCTTTTATCGGCATACATCCTATTCCCATTGTTCACGGTTTAACACTCGCTGAGCTTGCCTGTATGATTAACGGAGAAAAATGGTTGAAAAACGGGATTCAATGTGATTTGAAATATGTAACGGTAGAAGGCTACGCACATGATTTGCTTTATCAATTGGAAATTAATCCTTCTCCAAATATCAGAAGCATGACTGCTGTATATTTATATCCTTCTTTGGGATTATTGGAAGGAACAGTTGTAAGTATTGGAAGAGGAACGGAAAACCCATTTGAAATATACGGTCATCCTGATTTTAAAGATAAGACAAATTATTCTTTTACTCCAAAAGCAATCAAAGGTCTTTCTTCTGATCCGAAATTTTTAAACATAGAATGCCACGGCTATCAATTACATAATTTCTGCCGCGTTTATATCAAATACGTTCGGGAAATTTATTTATTTTGGCTGCTTGATGCTTACCAACAACTGAAGCTTGGTAAAGATTTTTTTCTTCCGACTTTTAACTTATTAGTTGGAACAGATAAATTACAAAAAATGATGATAGAAGGAAAAGATATTGAAGAAATCAGTAAAACATGGAAGCTTGAAGTAGAAGAATACAAAAAAATGCGTAAAAAATATTTGTTATATACGGATTTTGAATAAAGAACAATGGCAAACCCAAATTATAAAAACAAAAAGAACTACAAAAAAAAAGAATTAGCAAGCAACGAAGAATCAGCTAAAAAAGCGCAAAACATTTTTTTGCGTAAACCGGGTTTGCTTTTAGTACTTATTTCCATCCTTTTATATATCTCTACGCTTGGTTTTGACTATACACTGGATGATACGCTGATGATTACCAAAAATGAGCTTACACAGAAAGGTCTTAGCGGGGTAAAAGATATTTTCAGCTCTGATGCTTTTGTCGGTTTTTTCGGGGAAAATAAAAATTTAGTTGCTGGAGGCAGATATCGACCACTTACACATGCCATGTTTGCGATTGAACATGAATTCTTTGGGGATTCTCCCCTTTTAGGTCATTTGATGAATATTATTTCTTATGCTTTATTGTCTTTATTAATATTCATCAGTTTACAAGCATTATTCAAAGAAAATACGAACAAGCCTTTTTTCTCTATTGCTTTTATTGCCAGCTTAATCTTTATCATACACCCTTTACACGTGGAAGTAGTCGCTAATATTAAAGGAAGAGATGAAATTATGTCAATGGGCGGAGCGATGGCAGCTTTACTGTTTTCTATTCGCTATTTTGACACGAAAAAAAGGAAGTTTTTGCTCTTTTCTTTTATTGTGTTTTTCTTAGCTTTACTGTCTAAAGAAAATGCGATTACTTTCTTAGGAATTATTCCGCTTTCTCTTTTTGTTTTCAGAGAAACGAAATGGAAGGATTACATTCCTATAATGACGCCAGTTGTAGCTGCTTCAATGCTGTTTATTATAATCAGAAGCTCTGTGCTTGGTCAAGTTGTGAGCACGGAAATTCCCCAGGAATTACTCAATAATCCTTTTATTAATGCTACGGGAACGGAAGAAATAGCAACGGTAATTTTCACTTGGTTGCTATATGGAAAACTACTGTTTTTTCCACATCCCCTCACCCATGATTATTATCCAAAACAAATTCCAATTATTGACTTTTCTGATCCAAGAGCAATTATTCCGCTGATACTGTTTACTGCCATCCTTATGTTTGCTCTTATCAAAATCTGGAAAAAGAATATTTATGCTTATGCTATATTGTTTTTTGTATTTAGTTTTTCCATCGTTTCCAATTTATTTTTCAATATCGGAACCTTTATGAACGAACGATTTATGTTTGTTCCTTTGCTTGGCTTTGCAATTATTGCCGCTGCTTTCTTACAAAACTTAATAAAAAAAGAAAAGAGCAAAAAAATCGCTTATGTATTTCTTGGTTTTATTTTTTTGGCCTTTTCATTGAAAACTATCAGCAGAAGTTTTGCATGGAAAGATAATTACACCTTGTTTACAACAGATGTAAAAACATCCACTAAAAGTGCAAAAGTAAATGTTTCGGCAGCAGAGCTTATCCTTCAAAAAGCAGAGCAGGAAGTTGATCCGATGGAGAAAGAAAAAATGCTAAACGAAGCCTTGGTCTATTTAGAAAGAGCCCAAAAAATCCATCCCAATTATTTCGGAGCTTGGGATTTGACCGGAAAAGCTGCTTTTCTCAAAAAAAACTATGCTTACTCATTGATGGCTTATCAAAATTGCTTAAAAATTAATCCTCAAGCTGCTGTTCCTTTAAATAACATCTATCTAATTGCCCAAGCGAGTCAAATAGACAAGCAGTTTGATATTGCACATACAGCTATAAACTACCTCATAGAGAGACAGGAAAATAATCAAGATTATTTTCTATTAAAAGCAAGTTTATTTGTTGACGAAAATAAAATTGATACTGCAATTCTTCAATACAATAAAATCATTGAGCAATTCCCTGAACATCATTTAGCATATAGTAAATTAGGTGAAATTTATGGCAAAATACTTGCAGATTATACACAAGCAAAAAAATATCTTGAACTTGCTTACGCAAGAAATAATCAGCATTTAAATACGGTGGAGAATTTAGGAATAGTATATGGCATTATGGGAAAAATTGATTTATCTATAAAATATTTACTGGAAGCTGAAAAAATTGAGCCTAATAATCCGCGTGTATTAGGAAATATTTCTACCACATACAAAATGCAGGGCAATACTGAAAAATCGCTCGAATACCAAAAGAAAGCAGAAGAAATTCTTACAAGTCAGGGAAAAATATAATTTTTTCTTGATTTCTTACCTAAGCCTTTAACAAAAAATACAAAATTTTATGCTATCTTTGTTTTGTCTTCTTTTTAGTTTTAAAGAAGATTGAACAAAAAAATAGTATTTAGCTTAAACGTAATGCGCTTAAAAAAACACATATATCTATTTTTAATCTTTGTGCTTTTTAGCTCTAATCTGAAGGCACAGAGCTTTCCTCACAAATACGTTAAATACACTTTAGAAGAAGGCTTAATTAATTATAATGCCTATAAAATATTTATTGATTCTAAAGGTATTCTATGGGTTGGAACTGCTAACGGCATTTCTCAATACAATGGTTATGAATTTAACAACTACACTACATCAAATGGCTTAGCAGACAATTACATCGTTGATATGCAGGAAGATAAGAGTGGTAAAATTTGGTATTTATCTTATTATGGTCATTTAGGGTATATTTATAAAGACAAAGCATATTCTTTTCCTTATAATGATTATTTATTAAAAAAAAGAGAAAACGAAATACCTACATCCTTTTATGTATCTGAAAACTATAGCATTTATATTGCATACAGGCGAGCCAACCCCCTATTCATCAGTAAAACTCAGGGAATAAAAGACTTGGAAAATCCTAAAGGGAAAATGTATGTCTATGCATTCGAAAACGACTTTATTTTTGGTACAAATACAAGGGATCAAAAAGCATTAAACAATCTAAGTATTATTGATAATGCTAAAAAAGAGCATTATTACCAATTTGATTCCCTAACAAATCCAGGTTTTTTATGTGTTAAAAAAATCAATGACAGCCTAACAATTATTAGCTTCAAATATGATGTAGCTATTTTTAAGAATTGGGAGTTGCTGGAATTACATAAGAATGTTTTTGAGGATTTTATTACTAGTATTTTTGTTGATGAACAAGAAAGAATATGGTTCTCAACTATTTTTAGCGGTATTAAAAAATTCAATAGCCATTTAGATATTGGGAAAAAACAAGAAGATGTCTATTTTCAAGAAATAAGTTGTGCTGATATTACACAAGATAAGCAAAAAAATTATTGGTTTTCTTTTATTGGAAAAGGCTTATACGCTGTTCCAAGTTTCGAAATCAATAATATCAACAAAGAAAACGGATTAAGTGATGAAAACATAAATTCTATTTGTAGGCATAGCAATCAAATAATTTTTGCCGCAGACTATGGAAAGATTTTTTCTTTTCAAAACAATGATATTCAAGAAATTGAATTGAAAAACAATAGCAAAACCATACAACGTTTATATTCTCTTCTCACAGACAAGAATGATTATCTCTATGCCGCAGTTGTTATTAATAATGAACATAAAGTTATTATTGTAAAAGATTTTGAAATTGTTAAAATAATAGATATTTCCAATATTATTTCAGATTTATTATTCGATGCAACAGAAGAAAATGTTTTGGTTGTAACAACTTATGATATTTATAAAATTAATACCCAAGATTTGTCGACAGAAGTTTTAATTCATCTTCCTTCAAAAATCAAAACCATAGGTGAAAGCTCCAAGGGATTACTATTGAGTACTGAAAATGAATTATTATTGTATCATAATGATAGTATAAAAAAAATCAATCATCCTGTTGATAACGAAATTAACAATATCGTACAAAGTGATGATGCTTTATGGTTTACCATTCAGAACAGGGGAATTATCATAACAAATACAGATACAACTCTTTTTATCAGCGCCAGAAAAGAGTTAAACGCTAAAAACATAGGTTATTTAAAACATTATAAAGACAACACCATGTGGCTTGCAACTTCCAACGGTTTCAGGAGCATCCATTTTAATCCTCAAAAGAAGGATTATCAAATAATCAAAATTACTTCTGAAAATGGATTATCAGGGAATATTGTCAGTGACTTTTTCATTTACGACAGTCTTATTTATATATCATCTAACAAAGGAGTTTCTTACTTTCATAAAAATAATCTAAAACTAAAAGACGAAGCTCCTACTGTAAACATCAAATCACTCCTTATTAATAGTATTAACAATAGAGATCTTAGCGAAGACATAGAATTAAAGTATTATGAAAATTATTTGCACTTTAATTATTATGCTGTATCCCTGTTAAATGCTCATAATATAACTTATAAATATAAGCTTAAAGGATTAAACGATAATTGGTATTACACCTCAAATACAGACATTCAATATACCAGTTTAAAACCAGGTAAATACGAATTCATTATACAAGCTGCGAATAAAGATGGGAAATGGGGTAAGGCTAGCAGTTTGCACTTTATTATTCATGAAGCTTTTTGGCGAACACCGGCATTTTACCTTTCCGTGCTTCTTTTTATTACTTTCATTGTATGGTTGGCTATTCATCTTCGCATTAAATTCATTCGCAAAACCAATGAATTACAGAAAAAACTTTATCTATCAGAAAAGAAGGCTCTTGCTGCTCAAATGAATCCACATTTTATTTTTAATTCCTTGGGTTCCATTCAAAAATTTTTATTAGAAAATGACAGTAATAATGCAGATTATTATTTATCAAAATTTGCTCAATTAATACGACTAATTTTAAGTTCTTCAAGAAAAAATCATATTAGCATAGAAGATGAAATAAAATTACTTAAGCTATACTTAGATTTAGAAAAACGAAGAATGGACAATGCATTTAGTTATGAGTTTATCATTGAAAAAAATATACAAAAAGAAAGCACATACATTTCTCCTATGCTAATTCAACCATTGCTGGAAAACTCTATTTGGCACGGAATTGCTCACCTTACAGAAAGGAAGGGTCATATAAGAATCGAATTCGGACTAATAGATGATTACATTGTTATTTACATTGAAGACAACGGAATTGGATTTAATCATCAAGCAGAAAAGAGCAATGACAATGAAAGTGGAGATGGCATCTCAATTATCAGAGAAAGAATTGAAATAATGAAGAAAATACATAATGACAAAGACATTAGTATTCATTTTGAGAATCTAATAAATATGTATGGACAAATTGAAGGAGTTCTCGTAATTATCACTTTATACATTAAAAATATATAAAAATAAAAAACACTATGAAATATAAAGCTGTTATAATAGATGATGAAAAAGATGCCAGAGAAAGTTTAAAACTTCGGCTTGAAACAAAATTCCAAGAGATTGATGTTTTAGAATGCTGCTCATCCGCTGAAAAAGGGATTGAAGCTATAAAAAAGCACAAACCTCAGCTCGTTTTCCTTGATGTTGAAATGCCCAATAAAAACGGATTTAGTGTATTGGATTATTTCCCAAATCCAGATTTTGAAGTTATTTTCGTTACCGCTTACGAAAATTATAGCCTAAAAGCAATAAAAGTAAGCACATTGGATTATCTCTTAAAGCCAATTAATCAAGAAGAGTTGGAAATTGCGATAGCAAAATTTAAAAACAGAATAGCTAAAAACGATACTTCCATACATCTGTTTAAAGACAGCGACACTCAAAACAGCAAATTGCTAGTACCCTGTTCTTACGGTTTTGATTTTATTAATATTGATGATATTATATATTGTCAGGCAGACAGAAATTATACCATCGTTAAAACAACCGATAAAAATCATAATGATAAAGTTGTAAGTAAAACCATAAAAGAATTTGAAAAACAACTTTCTGAGTTTAATTTTTTACGTGTGCATAATTCTTTTCTAGTAAATGTAAAGCATATTAGCTCCTACAGAAAATCACAAGGAGGGTTTTTAACCATGTCGAATAATGACGAAATTAGTGTTTCAGCCACCAAAAAAGAAGTATTACTTAGTTTTTTTCAAAAAATATAAAAAACAGATAAAAGCTGCAAAACACAACACAAAACCTTATTTTTTTTACATTAAAAATTTTAAAGGTTAACTGAAAATAGATAATTATCCTTTTTTACCTATCATTTGCTAACTAAGAATATTATATTTTCAATTAATAAATTACTATCCTTACTTTTGCAATGAATTTATTTTTGTTTAACAAAAAATGATAATCTATTGCCTTTCCTTTTTATTTACCTAACAATACAACTTGGTTTTTGACAAAAAAAAACCCGCCAGGGTTTTTTTTTTTTGTTACAACGATTTTTATCTTATATTTGTCTTTTGAAAAAGCATGAAATTAATAATACAATAATTTATCTATAAGTATCATGAAAAAAATCCTTTCTCTTTTAGTAGCAGTCTTCATTAGTTCAATGTTTTGTCAAGCGCAAACAATTGAATACACTGAAGATTTTGAATCTGCACCTTATAATGTTGTGGAAACAACAACGGGCAGTGTTAACTGGTCATTAAATTCATCTTATTACAGTCAGGGTTCTAATTCCTACAGTTCTGTTGTTGAACAAAATGATAGTTCAATGCTGACTACAACAACGATTGATTGCAGTGGCAATAATTTTGTATTACTGGAATTTGATCATATTTGTAAAATTTACGTACTTGATGCAGCAGAAATTTTTGTTTCTGGAGATAATGGAGTGAACTGGACAAAACTTGATGGCAGTCATTACCTTGGAAATTCACAATTTACAGCACAAGGAAATAAATTTACTTCCTCCGCTTATACAACGCTTTGGGATCCTTCCAATCCCACTTCAATAAATAACTCTTGGTGGAAAACCGAAGCTTTTGATATTTCGAGTATTGCAGGGAATTCATCTCAGGTTAAAATTCAGTTTTTATTAAGAGATGGAAATGGCTTAGGAGCTCAAAGTTATCTTGGTTGGTTTATAGATAACATTAATGTAACTGTTGCTATTGATGAATTAGTTCCTCCAACCATAAGTTTAATTAATCCATACCCTAAGGATACCGTTTATAATGCTGGTCCCTTTAATGTTAAGGCTGATATTACTGATGCATCTGGTATTGATACAGCAATGTTAATATACACTTATAATAATAATACTCCCGATACTCTTGGAATGATATATTTAAGTGGGAATACATATACTGCAACTATACCAAGTATAAACTTATATGATACTGTTTGTTACTACATTTATGCTATTGATCAATCCTTGGTGAGTAACGAAGCCCATGAACCCTCTAGTTCATGCCATCAATTTATTTATAAAACCTCCCCTCCACCTCCTGGTTGTACTAGTCCAATAACAAGTTTTCCTTTCTTTGAAAATTTTGACTCATCTCCTTCTGCAATACCCAGCGGTTGGTATTTGCAAACAAGTGGTTCAACTGCATACACATGGAGACCTAATTCTGGATCAACATCATCTTCTAGCACAGGACCAAGTGGAGACCACACCTCAGGCACAGGAGTATATCTCTATACAGAAACCAATAGTGGAGTTATAGGAGATTCCACAATTTTAGTTACTCCTTGTATGGATATCAGAAGTCTCACAGCTCCAAAACTAAAATTTTGGTATCATATGTATGGTTCTGCTATGGGAACTTTGGCTGTTGATATTTTTTATGGTAACGGTTATATTCAGAATATATGGACACTAAGCGGTGATCAAGGAGATGAATGGAAAATGGCTGTAGTGGATTTAACTCCCTATAAAAGCATTACCGAAATTCGTTTTAGAGGAATCAAAGCAGGTTCTACATATGGTGATATGGCTATCGATGATGTAATGGTTTATGACCCCCCAGCTGATGATGCAGGAATTGCTTCTATCGATAACCCTGTTTCACCTGGGATGACAGGAATACAAAACATTGAAGTTTCTTTAGAAAACGGTGGTTCACAAACACTTAGCTCTGCCGACATCTATTGGGAAATAAACGGAGTACCGCAAACAACTTTTAATTGGTCAGGAACGCTACCTGCAGGAGATACTATCCATAATTTAATTATTGGAACCTATAATTTTGCTGTTGGTCCAACTAATATAAAAGCATGGAGTTCCAACCCTAACGGAAACACAGACACTTATCCTCTTAATGATACTGTTTCTAAAACTGTAATGGTATGTGGTGGTGGATTAGCTGGAAGCTATACTATTGGGGGAACATCTCCTGATTACACCAATATTGGAGAAGCAGTATATGCCCTAAATGAATGCGGTATTGCTGGGCCTGTTCTTTTTAACATACGTTCTGGGACATATACAGAACAGTTCCGAATTAGAAAAATTGTCGGTACCTCAGCAAACGATACCGTTGTTTTCCAATCAGAAACAGGAAATGCTAATGATGTTATCATTACCTATGCATCTTCTCAATTGAATAATTATATTCTTTTATTAGATAGTGCAGAATATATTTATTTTAAAAATCTTAGTTTTGAAGCGGCAAATGCTTCTTATGCGAGTATTATTGAACTCGAAGGAACCGCAAAATATAACACGATTGATAGCTGTAATTTGTTATCCACAGGAACATCCTCAAATAACAAAGCAATATACACTACATCCAGTAATGTTACGTATAATACCATCTCAAATAATTATATTAAATACGGTTATACAGGAATCTACTTGTACACAGGTTCAACTGCATTAAGAGCCAAAGGAAATACTATTAATAATAACACTATTGATAGTGTGTATTATTATGGAATATATATGTATGGACAAGATTCATGTATAATTAAAAACAACTATATAACGAATAGTAATGGTAGTGGTGGACTTGGAACAGGTACTTTTTATGGAATGTATATTTATTACTCTGACAATGGCATTGAAATTTCAGGAAATAATCTAGTACTGAATTCTACTTCATCTAATTATGGAATATATTTTTATCAAAGTAATGGTTCATTAAGTCAGCCTAATCAGATATATAACAATATGATAGCCATTCATAGTCCCGCTACTAGTACGAATCAACCCTTTCGCATCTATTATTCTAATTATAACGATTTTTATTATAATACTTTATACACTAATGGTGTAGCAACTAGTAGTTCCAATTCCTGTGTTTATTTATACGGAAGTTCAACAACTTCAAGTTCAAACAACACATTCAAAAACAACATATTCTATAGTAAGAATAGTGGATACACTGTATATTGTAGTAATTCCTCCTATGCATCTAATACAACATTTGATTATAATGTCCATTTTACCAATAGTTCCAATATGGCTTATTGGTCAGGAAACAAAAGCGATTTAGCTGCATGGCAAGCTACAGGTTTTGGTGCAAACTCTCTCTTTGCAGATCCTAGCTTTAATAATCTTCCAGATTTACACTGTAAAAGTCCTTTAATTAACAATCAAGGAACTCCAATTGCTGGAATAACGCTTGACATTGATGGAGATACAAGAAATGCAACTACTCCCGATATTGGAGCAGACGAATTTGATCCTCCGTTGAACGATGCTGCTATAACAACTCTTTTAAATCCTTCTGCTCCTTGCGATGGTACAACTGAAGATATTATCATCAAACTAGCTAATTATGGACTTAATCCTCTAGCTTCCGCAACTATTAATTGGTCCATTAACGGAACTCCCAAAACTCCTCTTAATTATGCAGGAACATTAAATACCAATCAAGACACTGTATTAACCTTAGGCAACTTTACTTTCTTTTCTGGAACATCTTACGATATTCAAGTTTATGTTTCTAATCCTAATGGCAGTATTGATGAAGATAATGCCAATGACACATTATTAGCTAGCGGTATTGAAACAGCAATGCCTGGAGGTATTTTCACTATTGACCCAGCACAACCCGCAGGCGGAACAAACTACCAAAGTTTCTCTGCAGCTATTGCAGATTTAGTTAGTAATGGATTATGTAGTTCTATTATCTTTAATGTTGCTAGCGGAACCTATAACGAACAAGTTTATATTCCGGAAATTAGAGGCACAGGTCCTGGAGTTACTGTTACGTTCCAATCTGCTACAGGAGACAGCACTGATGTTATTCTCACTCACGCTTCTACGTCAACTTCCAACAATTATGTGCTTGGCTTTAATCAATCTTCGTACATCAATTTCAAATCTATGACTTTTACGAATACGGGAACCTCTTACAGCACATTAATTCACATGGAAAATGAAGCTAATCATATCAATATCGAAAATTCCGTGTTACGTGGAAGTGGTCAAAGTTCAACATCTTCTTATCACTCTGGCGTATATACTCCATCAGCCAGTAATTGCCATCACATTGGCATCAAAAACTGTAATATTGGTCAAGTAGGTTACGGACTTTACCTATACACGGGAAGTGCTAATATAATCAGTAATAATCAGATTGAGTTTTATTATAGAGGTGCGCATTTATATTATCAGGATTCTCTAATATTCCATGGAAATAATGTCCAAAGTTTAAATCCAGGATATAGTTCTCCCTATGCCGTTTATTTGTACTATTCTAATTATTTTGAGATTACTGCTAATAACATTACTGTTAATGGAACTTCAACTAATTATTGCATATATGCATATTATGCAAGTGGAGGCACAACTAAAAGCCTTATAGCAAACAACTTCCTTAAACAATTAGGAACAACTAGCACATCCACTAACGCTCCAATATACTTAAGTAGTTATTGCTCTGATATAAATATTGTACATAATAGTTTCTATACAGAAGCTAATTCTGCTTCAAATAGATGTATATATATGACATCAACAGGAGTTACGGGTATTAACCTTACTAATAACATCTTTTATAATGCAGGAGGTAATGGCTATATTATTTATTTAGTTTCCCTTGCTTCCATTGATACTATGGATTATAATTGTTATTACAATACTCCTGGCGCTACTTTTGCCTATGTTCAAGGTGCTAGAAATAGTTTATCTGCTTTGCAATCATACACAGGAAAAGACCAGCATTCCTTAAATATCGATCCTCAATATCTCTCTAACACTAATCTTCACACTTATAATTCTATGCTTAAGGGAGCTGGAATTGGTCTTGGATATGTGAATAAAGATATCGACGGAGATCCTAGAGATCCTCTTACACCAGATATTGGAGCTGACGAATTTGAGCCTCCTCAATATGATGCAGGCGTTGTTGCAGTCATTTCTCCTGATGGAATGAATAATACAGGTATTGATCTTCCTTTCAAAATACGCTTTAGAAACTATGGTTTACAAAACATCACAAGTATAGACGTAACTTATGAACTTAATGGTGGAGCTCCACAAACACAAACATGGACAGGCAGTTTACCATATCTTGATACTGCTTCCATTTTTATTTCAAACAATCAATTAATTGGCGGAGTTAATACTATCAAAGCATATACAACACTAACTGGAGACACCTTAGCCTTTAACGACACCTTGTCCACTCAATGCTTTGGTGTTTATCCTGTGAAACTGTATTTTAATGACTTTGAAACAGTTACTGACGACTGGACAGTTTCTCCCGGTAGTGTTTTATGGCAAGTTGGAGCGCCTACTATGCAAACCATAAATAATGCATATAGTGGAAACAATGTATGGGCTACTCGCTTGAATGGAGTTTATTTTGGTAACAGATCTGAATATATTATCTCGAAAAAATTCAGTTTCTTAATGCTAAACAATGTTCAAGTTGGTTTTTATCATTGGTTCTTAGGTGATGGCGGTGAAGATGGTGGATATCTTGAATATTCAACAGATGATGGTGTAACATGGCAACGTCTAGGGTATCAAGGTGATCCCGCTAGTTTTAACTGGTATGATGGCGGTTCTACAACCACTGGCGGACAATCTTGGCTACATAATACTGAAGGATGGATTGCTTCTGTTTATGATTATTCGGCTAATCTTCCACTATTCCCTCCTATTCAATTCCGTTTGTATTTTAAATCTAATCCAACTACTTCAAATGACGGATGGGCTATTGATGACTTTGGTATATATGTACCACGTATCAATAAAGACGCTTCTGCTATTGAAATTAATTCTCCTTCTGGATTATTACATCCTGGGACAAGTCATACTGTTACAATAACACTTCATAATCCCGGAATGGATGTATTGACTTCTATTCCTGTTACTTATCAAGCTATGAATACAGGAATGCCTCCATTCTCTGGTACGTGGACAGGTACATTACAACCAGATTCTACTACAACATACACCTTCCCTATTCCTTTTACTGTTCCTGCTCTTGCTAGTTTCAAACTTTGTGCGTTTACTAAATTACAGCAAGATTATCATGCATTTAATGATACAACTTGTCAAATTATTGAAACTTCTATGGGAATTGCTGACGGAGATATTAACGGTTTAGCACTTTGGCAAAATGCCCCAAATCCTGCTAATACTTTTACTAAGATTTCATACCAAATTCCTGAAACAGGAGATTTGCGTTTTGAAATAATTAACATTCTTGGTCAAACCATTAATTCTCTTGAAATACCAGAACAAATTAAAGGAAAACATGAAATTGAAATGGATGTTAATGCACTAGAATCAGGCATCTACTACATAAGAATGACCTATAACAATCAAAGCCTGAGCAATAAAATGATTATTGCCAGATAGGAAGAAAAAAAGAGGCTGTTTCAGCCTCTTTTTTTTTAGATATAAAATAATTGTGGAATTGTTCCCAACTATAAATTTAATTATTATTAAAAAAAACATATATTTGTCTAGTATTTTTGATAATAATAATAAAACAATTCATGAAAAAACTAATCCTTTTTTTTAGCTTAATTCTATTATCCTTTACGGGGTATTCGTCCCATTATATGGGTGGAGAAATCACTTGGGAATGTCTGCCAAACGGCAATTATAGATTTATAATGAAACTATACAGGGAATGTGATGGTATTAATTATTCCACCTCTGAAACCCTTCGAGCTAATGTGCCGGGCTGGGCGACTATTAATATGCGGCTGCTCCCTGGAGCAAATCCTCTTGATTCACTTGATGGAAGCTTAGATGGGAAAACAGACTTATCACCTCGTTGTTATAACGATCCTAACTTTCCTAGTATATCTTGTGCAACAGTAACGGCTCCAAATCTTGGAGGAATTGAAGAATGGTATTATACTTCAGACCAAACATATCCTAACGGAGTGGCTCTTACAGGTGTACCTCCTACGACTGGTTATGCTTTTTGGCATACCTCATGTTGTCGAAATCCTTGTACAAATATTACTAATTCAGCAAGTATAAGTTGGCACTTACGTGCATATATGTATCCTTATACTAATCCTAATACTGGTGTAACATTAAATACAAGCACATGTTATGACAATTCTCCTATTTTTGCAGAAGTACCCTCAACTGTTATTTGTACAGGGTATCCTTTTAGATACAACCATAATGCTTTTGACACTGATCTTGATTCCCTTTCCTATGAATGGGCACCACCATTGAATACTAGTTTAACTGCGCCAATAGTTACTTATGCTCCTGGATACTCATACTCTAATCCTTTACCTGGTCCTACTCATAACCCTAACAATGTTTCTGGAACAGTTAACCCTTATACAGGAGAAATATCCTTTGAATCCTATACTCAAGGAGCTTTTGTAACCGTTACTAAGGTTACCGCTTGGCGTTGTGGTCAGAAAATTGCAGAGGTTTTCAGGGAAATGCAAATTGTTCTTCGGGCTTGTGATACAAACTATCCACCCATTGTACAAGCTCCTTTTCAAGATCCTATTTCAGGTTTATATACAAGTTACACTGACACAGTTCATGTAGGAGATATTGTTACGTTCACCTTGTCAGGTACTGACTTTGAATTTGTTGATCCTCCCGCAAACACTATCCCCCAGACACTAACTATTACAGCATCAAGTCCTATGTTTGGTGATGGTTTTACAAATTCTGCAGTAGGTTGTCTTAATCCTCCTTGTGCAACATTAAATCCTCCACCTCCAATCAGTGCAATGTATGGAGTGCAAACAAGTTTCACATGGCAAACAAGCTGCGATCATGTTGTAACAGACTATGGTTGTAATACATCCACAAAAGTATATAAGTTTTTAATTAAGACATCTGATGATTTTTGCCCAGTACCTGCAATGGATGTAGCAACTATCACTATTGTTGTTTTACCTATAAAATTATTAGAATCTCCAGAACTTAGATGTGTTAGTGTTCTTCAAGGAGGAGATGTGCAATTAACATGGTATCCTTTATTAGATGACCCTGACTCGAGTTTTATTCAGTATAATATCCATCATGCTACAAATATTGCTGGTCCATATACCAAAATTGACTCCATTCAGGACATGAGCATTAACACTTATACGCATAATGGAACCAATACTAATAATCAAAACAATTACTATTATTTAACTACCAACTCAGGTTGTTATGGCTTGGATGTCTCAAACCCCAGCGACACCCTAGCCGCTATTCTTTTGAATGTAAACAACTTAGGATATGGTGCTGCAGATCTTAATTGGAATCATCTTCATAGTCCTCCACTTCCTTCATCTGGTGGAATGTACAAAGTTTATAGAGAATATCCCATAGGTACCTGGACATTAATCGATTATACTCCAAACACCTCTTATTGTGATACTAATGCTTTCAATAATCAATTTATAAACTATCGCATTGAAATCTACGACGATATGGATAGCTTAGGTGGGTGCTATTCTGTTTCTAATACTGATGGTTATCTCTGTGGCATTTCAGGATTAAATATTAACGGTTTAGCACTCTGGCAAAATGCACCAAATCCTGCTAATACTTTTACTAAGATTTCATACCAAATTCCTGAAACAGGAG
>CAZJZP010000016.1:0-2631 GCA_964550505.1 uncultured Prolixibacteraceae bacterium
TTAGAAACACTTAAATTGCTTGGTTTAGGGCAGGTGATAGTAATTCCATCAAAAATAATATTTGGAATAGCACTTTGTACATAAGAAGCTGTTGGAGGAGCTGTTGGATCTGGGTTTGTAATATCACTTCTATAAGTTATTGCTCTATCATTTGTAGTTGCAGTACAATAAAATTCATCAGAACCGCTATTATATGATGTTGCATTTTCATCTACAGCAATAACAATATTATCCACTCCATTATACACCCAATCGGTAATGTCAAACACTATCCAACCAGAAGCTCCTGGATCAGCAAAAGTATTGCTATATACTTGGGTTAACGAAGTAACTGGAATCCAATCTGTGGTTCCTGTAAATTCTGTTTTCGTGGTATGTCCGATGTAAATTGTCCAATTATTTGAATTAGACAAAGATGTTCCATCAAAATAAAAACGAAGATGAGTAATAGTTCCAGAAGTTTGAACCTCTGAAGCCAAATAAATTTGCTGCGAATAGGTATAGCCAAAATATGGCTCAACTGGAATTGCCTGTCCAGTTATTGTACCTGTCCCCACCTGAACTTGAGAAAAGGCACTTGAACAAAAGATGAAAGCCATTATTATTAATAGGCTTAAACTTTTAGTAAAGTTCTTGATTTTCATAAAAATTAAATTTTAGTTTATACTTGATTTATTGTTTATTTATTAAGCATTGTTTAATTAATGATATGCAATATTACATATTATTATAATTTAAGACAATAAAAACCCAATAAAGTTAACAAAATTAACATATTTTTGTAAAAAATTTAACCTATGGTAAGAGTACGTTTTGCACCCAGTCCCACGGGACCACTACATATTGGCGGAGTTCGAACCGCTTTATACAATTATTTATTTGCTAAGAAAGAAAAAGGAAGTTTTCTCCTTAGGATAGAAGATACCGACCAAACGCGCTATGTTGAAGGTGCGGAGGAATACATTAAAAATTCATTGGCTTGGTGTGGCATTCCTTTTGATGAAGGACAAGGTATTGGAGGAGATTTTGGTCCCTATAAACAGTCTGAACGAAAAGAAATTTATCAAAAACACATCAAAGAACTTATCGATAAAGGATTCGCTTATTATGCCTTTGATACTCCAGAAGAACTGGAAGACTTGCGAAAAAGACTGGAAAAAGAAAAGGCTGTAAACAGCAGTTATTCCGCTGCTTCACGTATGCAAATGAAAAACTCCCTTTCCTTATCAAAGGAAGAGGTGGACAAATTGCTTTCTAACGAAACGGCTTATGTTATTCGGTTTAAAATGCCAGAGAATGAAAACATCAAAGTGCATGATATTATCCGCGGCGAAGTAGTCGTGAACACTTCCACCTTAGACGATAAAGTGCTTTTTAAATCTGATGGGTTACCAACCTATCATTTTGCAAATATAGTGGACGATTATTTGATGAAAATCACCCATGTTATTCGTGGAGAAGAATGGTTGCCTTCGCTTCCCTTACATAAAATGCTGTACGATGCTTTTGAATGGCAAGCTCCTGTTTTTGCACACCTTCCCCTTTTGCTTAAACCAACAGGGAAAGGAAAATTAAGCAAAAGAGACGGCGATAAAATGGGCTTTCCTGTTTTTCCCTTAGAATGGAAAGATCCCCAAACTAATGAAATCGCAAAAGGATATAAAGAAGAGGGATACTATCCGGATGCTTTTATTAATATGCTTGCTCTTTTGGGCTGGAATCCCGGCGATGATAGAGAAATTTTCAATATGGAAGAACTTATTGACGCTTTTGATTTAAATCGTGTGGGAAAATCTGGAGCCCGTTTTGACCCAGAAAAAGCAAAATGGTTTAATCATCAGTATCTCATGCGAAAAGATGCAAAAGAGGTTGCCAGAGATTTTAATGCTATTTTGCAAGAAAAAGACATTGAAGCTTCACTAGAATATATAACAGAAGTTTGTGCTTTGGTAAAAGAACGCGTTAATTTTGTGCATGAAATTTGGGATACCGCATTCTATCTTTTTACTGCACCAAAGCATTTTAATGAAAAGGACTGCAAGAAAAAATGGAAAGAAGGAACTTCTGCCTTTATGCTGGAATTAAAAGAGATCCTTGCAAATTTGGAAGAATTTTCTCCTGAAAATATTAAAGCTTCGATTTCTTCTTTTGCCGAAGAAAAAGAACTGGGCATGGGCAAAGTAATGAATGCCCTACGCATTGCTGTTGTGGGAAGCAGTAGTGGAATTGACATGATGGACATTTGCCGTTTATTAGGCAAAGAAGAGGTGATTAAGCGGATTGATTATGCAATTGTGTATATATAAAAAACCTTTATAGGTTTTCCATAAAATATTGTTCAATTTTCTTATACAAGTGTATTCTATCTTTGCCCCGAACATTATGACCGTGACCTGGATACACAAAATAATCCAATAATTTTCCTTCACCTACGGCTTCTTTAAGAAAGGCTAAACTATGTTGCCAAACGACTGTGGGATCTTCAGTCCCATGAAAAATCAACAATTTCCCTTCTAGTTTGTCAACAGAATTTAACAAATTAGCATTCTCGTAGCCTTCTTCATTTTCTTGCGGCGTTGACATATATCGTTCACCGTACATTACTTCATACCATTTCCAATCAATAACAGG
>CAZJZP010000016.1:2731-17823 GCA_964550505.1 uncultured Prolixibacteraceae bacterium
TTGACATATATCGTTCACCGTACATTACTTCATACCATTTCCAATCAATAACAGGACCGCCGGCACAGCCGACTTTGAAAACTTCAGGATGTTTCAGCATTAAGGAAATAGACATAAAACCACCGTAACTCCAGCCGTCCACGCCTATTCTATCCATGTCAACAAAATCAAGGCTTTCAAGGTATTTTATTCCCTGCATTTGGTCTTTTACCTCCAAATCTCCAAGGTTTTTATGAATGGCGCTTTCAAACTCAAAACCCCTATTTGCAGAACCCCTATTATCAAGCGTAAAAACAATAAAACCTTGCTGAGCTAAATACATATGAAACAGATTTGCTCCTCCCAACCAGGAATTAGTAATCATTTGAGCGTGAGGACCTCCATAAACATAAACGATAACAGGATATTTTTTTCCCTCTTCTATTTGGGGTTTAATAATTCTAGCATAAAGCGGCGTGCCATCTTCTGCCTCTAGCGTAATAATTTCAACTTCAGCAGCAGCATAATCTTCCAGCGGATTTTTGTTTTCTAAAAGCGCTTTTATTGACTGTTGTTTTCTGTCTAAAATATTGATTTCTCTTGCTATTGACATATTACTATAGCTATCAATAATGTATTTTCCTGAAGGAGAAATCTGCACATTGTGTACGCCCTTTTCAGGTGTCAAAGCTTGTATTTTTGCTGATTTTAAATTCACGGCATAGGCATTTCTGTCTAATGGACTTTCTTTGGTTGCCATAAAATAAGCCTCTGTATTGTCAGCAGAATATCCTAAAAACTCCGTAACTACCCATTCTCCTTTTGTGAGTTGTTTAAGTAGCTTTCCTTCTGCTGAATACAAATACATGTGCTGAAAGCCGTCTCTTTCGCTAAAACAAATAAATTGAGAAGCATCATTATTCGGGAAATACAAGGGTTGTTCCGGCTCAACATACTTTTCGCTCTTCTCTTCAAACAATGTAGCGATAAGTTTTCCTGTTTCCACATCGTATTTGTTCAATTTCATATGATTTTGTCCTCGGTTGAGAAGGGCTAAATAAATATACTTCTCATCCGGACTCCAAGTGATAGAAGCAAGATATTGCTCAATATTTTCCCCTGTTTCCAAGAACAGTGTTTTTTCTGTATTTACATTATAAACCCCTAAATACACGTATTCACTTTGCATTCCTGCCATAGGGTATTTGATATTATTGAGGAGAGCAATTCTTGTGTCAATATCTACCAAAGGATAATCTGTTACAAGACTTTCATCTTTTTGGTAAAATGCGAGATAATTTTCATTTGGCGACCAAAAACTGCCTTTTTCAATTCCAAATTCAACCCTGGAAACGGTTTGACCACTAACGATATTTGGATCACTTTCCTTAGTAATTGCTTTTTCTTCACCGTCAATGAACACATATAAGTTATTTTCTTTTGTATAAGCGAGGAAGTTGTTTTTTGAACTTCTTTCTACATTCTCTGCCTTTTCGGGAATAGCAATAAGTTTTTCCGCCTTTTTTGTTTCTACATTAAAAGCATACAAGCTGTTTTTGCTTTGAAAAACAAAAACAGCTGCGGTTTTCCATTCAATACTTGGGAAATAGGGCAATTCATCAACATCAATTTCTTGTAATGCTTGATTTAAATCTTCCAAGGTCAATGCCTTTTCCTTTTGTTTAGAATTTGGCGTGAAAAAAACCAAGTTTTTTTCTTTTATATACGTTAATTTATCCAGCTCTTTTTGCCATTGCAGATTTCTTAAATTATCAGGATAAACTGCGGGATTTGTCATTGCATCTTCTATGCTTAATTGTTTTTGCTGTGCAAAAACAGCAGGACAAAAACAACTAAGAATAAAAAGGATTATTAAGGCTCGTTTCATTCTTTTGTATTTTTATTAAAGTTTTTAATTAGATTTATACTTTCTTGGAGAAAGTTTGGATTATCTTCAAACGCATTTCCAATAACTATTACATCTGCTCCTGCACTTAATGATTCATGCATTTGTTCTGAAGTTCGGATTCCTCCTCCAACTAATAATGGAATTTGTATCGCATTTCTAACCGCTGCAATCAGTTTTGCTGGCACGGGAAAATCGGCTCCACTTCCTGCTTCTAAATAGCAAACTTGATGTCCTATCATTTCCCCAGCCATAGCGGTTGCAACAGCGATTTCTTCTTTGTCTGATGGAATGGCTTGCGTGTTGCTGATGTAATGTACTGTTTTAGGTTTTCCGCAAGCAATTAAAAGATAGGAAGTAGAAATTATTTCTAGTTGTGCATTTTTAAGCCTGCTGGCTGATTGAACATGTCGTGAAATAAGCCACTCAGGATTTCTTCCTGAAATCAGTGATAATAATAAAAAAGCATCTGCTTGTGCTGATATGCAATCATTTGCTCCTGGGAAAAGCACAATCGGGCTTTTGGTGTTATTTCTTATTGTTTGGAGATAGTTGTCGATTTCTGTGTTAAACATCAGGCTACCACCGATAAAAATAAAAACATCCGATGATTTGGCTTTTTCTACTATTTCTACTATTTCTTTCAAGCGATTGATATCTGTCTTGTCAGGGTCTATCAGTATCGCCAGTTTTTTTGAAGAAGAAGAAAATTGTTTTACGATTTGCATTTTTTTATTTTAATCCAGCACAATATTATAAAACTTTTGGAAAATATCCTTTGTCTTTATTGCTTTTTTATTTGAAAATATTTTTGAACATCAGGTTTCGTAAAAAAAACAAACAGCTTATTCTATTGGTATGATATCGTGGGAATAAGTAAAAAGAACATTACCCAATTCTTCATATCCGCAAAAACAATCCACTCCAAGATGTTTAATGCTGCCTTTACTAATTCCGGTAATAATTAATGCTGCTTTGTTAGAATGCTCAAGCATTAAGTTTTCAACGGGGATATCATTTTTTTGCGTAAGAAATTCTATGTTTTTTTTCATGATTGGAATTCTCCCCGTTTTAATTAAATTCATGAATTGAGCTTTTTGTTCTTCTGTGTCTTCCTCTTTTATTACAACAAAAACCTTAATTTTTGCTTTTCTCCAATCAGGATGATTTAAAATGATAAAACTTAACATTATCATTAAATTGATGTTTACTTCATCACTTATTTTTATCCAAACGTGTATTCCTTCTTTAAAATTAATCTGTTTACTATCAGACAACAAAAACAACACATCCATTTCTCCGGCTCTGATAAGATTAAAATTATCTAAGGCTTGTTCTTGCGATTGCTCGTCGTGTTTTGGAAATTCAAAAAGCACCATATTGTTTTCCAATCCGGAAACGCCAGGAATTTGAATAGCTTGTGCAATGGCAGTTGTATAAGAAGGAGAAATAATGGTATCAATAAAGACAGAATTATCATCTCCCAGTTTTTTTAATAATTTTTGTTTTTGTTCTTTAGCAAGTTTTGCTGTTTCACTGGAAAAATAGCCTTCAATTTTATGTAAATAAGTAGCAAAACCATATTTATACGAAATCCAATCCAGCATTTTAAGGGCATTATCTCTTTGGAAACTGTGTTTGGAAACGCATATTATACTTGGTCGCCAATCAGAAAACAAGCTTGCCTTGGTTTTACGTTGAATATACAAATGCAGTTTTCTATTCAATTGAAAAACGGTATTGACAAATATAGAGGATAAGCCACGCCTTTGTTTATGATAAAAATTGATGTATAAATAAATTAAAATCAACAACACAAAGGCTAGTATAGCATACAAAGTGTTTATCTTAAACATCACCCAAACAGAAACCACAAATCCTATTAAGGAAATTATCCATTTAGATTTAAAAGAAGGTCGATAAGAAGGAGATGACCCGAAGTGATTTAAAAATGAAATCAAGCAAAGACTTCCATAAGTCAACATAAAAAACATGGAGATAATTTCAGCAACGGCATTAATATCGCCGAGAGCAACAAAGAAAAACGCAATCAAACAAACCAAAATCGAAGAGTTAATTGGCTCATTATCTCTTTTTCTTTCTTTAGCAAAAAAGTGGTTTATTCTTCGAGAAGGAAATATTTTGTCTTTGGCTAATGCTTGTAATGTTCGAGGAGCGACCATAACAGACCCCAATGCTGAAGAAATCGTTGAGGCAGCCAAGCCAATAGGAATAATTAAAGCTCCTCCAATTGCAATTTGTCCCATCACAAATTGATTGTTTACTAAGTCCTCAATCGATGCAGAAGATGACAGTTTCCATGCAATAACAAAATAAACAAGCATTCCGATTATTGTAGCTGAAATGGTACCCCAGGGAATCGATTTCCCGGGTTTTTTCAAATCTCCTGACAAGCCAACTCCGGCAGTCATCCCTGTAAATGCTGGGAAAACGATAGCAAAAACCACAAAAAAATCGTTCATGTTTCGCATCTCAAAAGAAAAAATGGAAACAGACAAATCTGCATTGGGTGCTGGTTCTCCTAAAAAGAATAAAACTAAAGTTATAAAAAGGATTCCTACAACAAAATACAAGGCTTTTACGCCTAAATTTGCTCCTTTTGCAATAATAAGTATGCTGAGTATGCCCATCATAGGCATGCTAACAAATTGTCGTGGAAGCTCCAAGGCATATTCTTCTCTAATCCAAACAAAGAAAAAATCAAAAGCTTCGGTAAAGGCAATTACATAAAAAGCTACAGAAATTGCTTGCGAAAAAAACAAAGCAATACCAATCGTACTGCCGATATTCAAACCAAAAGAACGAGATACAATAAAATATTCACCACCACCTTCAACGCGCTTGTTGGTTGCAATTTCTGACAAAGCCAAGGCTGTCGGTATAGTAACCAAATGCCCTAAAAGAATCAACAAAATTACGCCCCAAAACCCCAAAGTACCAACAGCATATCCAAATCGCAAAAAGAGGATTGCTCCTAGAATTGTTGCAATTGCGGTGAAAAAAACCGGCGCTGTTCCAAATTTTTTGGTACTACTCATGCCTTTTTCTTTTTTGCGAATATATATCTTTTTCAGTAAAAATACCAATCCATTAAAAAATAACAGAAAGCTTTGCTGTTTTATACAGATAAAAAATCGTAGTTTTGTAAGGATAAATTAAAAAAACTCCAATGAAAAAAAGCTTGATTATTATTCTAGTACTTTTTGGAATATCTACGCTAACAGCACAAGAAATCTATGTTGGAGAAACATCAAGAACAAAATTGGAAAATGAAATTCTTGACAATTTTCAATTGTATTATGATTCTTATGAAGTGGATACAATTGTGATTCAGAGCTTAGCTAAGATAAACAAAGATTTTTCTATTATTATTGTTTTAGGAGATTGGTGCAGCGACAGTGAAATGAATGTGCCTGTTTTTTTCCGCGTAATAGATCTTGCGGCTTTTGACAATCAAAATATCCGTATTTTCTGTGTGGACAGAACAAAGACAGTAGAAAAAATGGAGCTGGAAATAGAAAAAGTCCCGACTTTTATTGTTTATAGAAAGGGAGAAGAGATTGGAAGGATTATTGAAAGTCCAATAAAAAGCATGGAAGAAGATTTGTATGAAATTCTCAAAAATAATTAATTTTGTTAGCATAAATTTGCTTAAATGAATCAAAAGAAAGACAATAAAAAAGAAAGTGCATTGCATGTTAATCCGGGAGTAGATCAACCTTCTTCTATTAACGAGCAATTTTTACAGCACTTGCCAAAATCAAAAAATAAAATACTTGATTTTGACAGCTATATTAACGGCATTAAATCGGGAAATATCAGCATTTTAAGTCGTGCAATTACATTGATTGAGAGCTCCTTGTCTGCACACCAAGAAATGGCACAAGCGATTATCGAAGCTTGTTTGTCTTTATCAGGAAATTCGATTAGAATAGGAATTTCTGGTGTCCCAGGAGCAGGGAAAAGTACTTTTATTGAATCTTTTGGAGAATATCTCTGTTCGCAAGGTAAAAAGCTTGCAGTTTTAGCCATTGACCCAAGTAGTGAACGCAGTAAAGGCAGCATTTTGGGCGATAAAACCCGCATGGAAAAGCTTTCGGTACATAAAAATGCTTATATCCGACCTTCTCCTTCTGCCGGGACTTTGGGAGGTGTTGCACGAAAAACAAGAGAAAGTATCATCCTTTGCGAAGCAGCAGGTTTTGATACTATTTTTATTGAAACGGTTGGTGTTGGACAATCCGAAACAGCAGCAAAATCCATGGTGGATTTCTTTATGGTTTTAATGCTTGCCGGTGCTGGAGACGAATTACAAGGAATTAAGCGTGGTATTATGGAAATGGCCGATGCCCTTTTAATTAATAAAGCCGATGGCGATAATTTGAAAAAAGCGGAAATGGCTGCCAGTGAATATAAAAATGCTTTGCATTATTTCGCTCCCGCCGAATCTCAATGGGAAACAAAAGTAGAAATTTGTTCTGCTCTTACCGGATTTAATATTAATAAAGTATGGGAAATGATTCAAGAATTTGCTGCTTTTAGTAAAGAAAGCGGGTTTTTTACAGTAAACAGAGCAAAACAAGAAAAAAGACGCATGCACCAAAGTATTGCAGAAAAATTACATAGCAGTTTTTATGAAAATCCTCAAATCAAAAAAACAATTGCTGTCTATGAAAAGCAAATTGATGCAGCCGCAATAAATCCATATAAAGCTGCACAAGAGATTTTTAAACAGTTTCTTTCTTCGCAAAAAAACAACTAAAAATTTGCCTTCTTCTTTTTTTTAGTTTATTTTTGTTTGCGAACAAATCTTTCCGTTTCTTTAAAAAATATAAAAATGAAAAAAATCGCTTTCTTTCTCCTTTTTTGGGTTTGCATTAATCAGGCATTTGCCCAAAACAACGATTTTCCTATCAATGTAAAAGCAAAAATCACACAAGCTAAGGCAAATGCAAGTGCGTTACAAATGCTTTATCACGCAGAAATGCTTAATCAAAAGCAAGAAGTTCTTGCACAAAATTCAACAAAAGCAGCTGTATTTCATATGGACTCTATGTATAATGATTGGGATGGAAGCAATAGCTTTTCTGTATTTCACTATGACAGCCTAAACAGACTAGATAAAGAAGACTATTATGTCTTTTTTGGTCCTGGAAACAAATTTCACTATGCGGTTATTGATTTACAATACAACGCTAACAGTAAGCTTGTTAAGAAAGCTTTTTGTGCATTGAATTTTACAAGCTTTTTGTTTGATGATACCATGATGTATATTGATTATATCTATGATATTAACAATTATCTTACTGAAGAGTTTTGGTATGATAAGGACGACTCAACGGGACTAATGTTTCTTGATGGTAAATTTGAATATAGCTATGATAGCGTTGGAAATATTACAGAAATCATCATTAGTGATTGGGATACCTCAGCAACTAATTGGGTGTCAACCCAAAAATTTAACTACACATACAATGCTTCTTCTCAAATTACAGAATATATAGAACAAGAATGGGATACCATTAGTAGTGCCTGGGAATATGAATCAAAATATGAAAACATCTATGATGTACAAGGAAATAAAACAGAAAATATTGAATACCGCTACACTGGAACTGCATGGGAAAATGCATACAAAGAAGCATATACGCACAATGGTCAAAATCTATTGATTGAACAAAACAGACATGTTTGGGATAATAATGGAAATCTTTGGCTGCCATCAAAAAGTAAATACAGAGTTCAATACAATATCAACGGAAGCATGACAGAATATCAACAATTCAAGTGGATTGACAGTACAAGTATATGGGATACAACATTCCGTTCCATTCACACTCGAAATGAAAATTATACAGCACAAGATATTATTTTACCCTATCATTCTTATTTCTTTGGTTATTATTATGAATCAGCCATGTTCGTGCACCCTTATCATGACAGAAACCTAATGAAATATCTATTTAATGATATGCTTCTTCATGACGAAACAAAAAGATGGATGCCAAACGATACCCTCTGGAAAACAATCGATGAATTTATCTATTATTATTCAGACCATACTGCAAACATTAAGACGGAAGAAAAAACAAACATAAGAGTGTTTCCAAATCCAGCTACAGATTGGCTTTCTTTTAAAATTAACGATAATGCAAATGCTCTTCGCTTTAGTTTGTTTGATATCAGCGGAAGAAAGATAATGGATGTGCAACCAACAACAAGCACAATCTCTCTTGAAAACATTAATTCCGGAATGTATCTTTATCGAATAGAAACGGAAGAAGGCTTTTTTAGCGGAAAAATTTCGGTTATTAAATAGCTTTAATTGTATTATTTACAAATGTGTATAAATCCTTTTTTGGTTATTGTTTCTCCTTCTGGGCTTTCTTTATATTGAAGAATATACAAAAAACTTCTTCCAAAGATTTTTTCTCCTTTCCATTTTCCATCCCAGCCTTTATTTGGGTCTTTAGTTTCAAAGACAATGCCCCAGTTTCGTAAAAGAACAACAAGCTGATAATCAAATAGTTCGCAATCAAACTGTGGCTTAAATTCATCGTTTATTCCATTACCATCAGGAGAAAATGCCGTAGGAATAAAAACATTGCAATTGCATTCTTGTGTGGACTCTTTTTCCGGCGGAAAACAAACCGCTTTTTCCTGCAAAAAAGAAAATGGGAAAAGAAAAAACAAGCTGTAAAGAATGACTTTTTGTATTGTTATCATAATAATGGCTATTAGCTTTTGCAAAGATATGCAAAGAAATTCAATTATTCAAGCGTTTTTATCTGCATTTTTTTCTAATCTGCTAGTAATAAATTACAACCACGACTTTCTGCGTTATCAAATCTTCCGTTTACAGTGAATTTTCCATCATCAAATACTTGACCTAAATCGTCAGTGGCAATAAAAGGACAAGAATAAAGATTGGCTAAATCAATAATATTTAGTGCTCCTTTGCCTTTTGATCGCACATCAAAAGGATTTTCTGGTATTCTAATCAAAACACGCATCCAATGTGGAGATGAAAAAATTCCGTTTGCTGTAGAATATGCTTGTGATAATAATTCTGTCATGGCGTATTCAGAATAGATGTTTTCCACTCCGAAAGCCGCTTTTAAGCGAGAATGCAATTCTTCCCTGCTGATTTCTTTTCTTCTTCCCTTCATTCCTCCAGTTTCCATCAAAACTAAAGAGGGGTAAAGCATAGAATATTTCTCTGCAAAATCCAATAAAGCATAACTAACACCAAAAAGCAATGTTTTTTTGCTTTCTCTTTTATTTTGCTGTAATTGCGAATAGAGTTCTTCTGGGTTTTTAAGATAAAAGGAGCTTTTTAGCGCTGTTTGTCGCATTAAAAAATCCACCATAAAAATTAAGGAGGAATTTTCTTGCTCCTTATAAGATGGCAAAAGAGCCAAAATATTCCAATCAGAAATATTTCCAAAAAGGCTTTCAAAGTGTTGTTTTATGGAAAAACAATACAATTCTTTATCATAAACATAATGTGTTGAGCGCTGCATTGTGGTTGTTCCACTACTTTTGAAAACAATCGCTTCACTTTCTTGTGTGTTGATCTTATGGTTTTTAAAAAATTGTATGGGAAGAAAGGGGATTTTTTCAATACTATCAATCTTATGTACAGAAATGCCTAATAAATCAAGGTATTTTTTATACACTTGATTATTTACTGCATGATAACGGAAAACTTCCAAAACTAAATTGGAAAAATCTCCGTTTTGTTTATTGAGAATAAATTGTGTAACTTTGTCGTATATATTCACTTTATCATTTGTTTATGAATAAACAGTCAAAAATACATATTTTCCTGCTATTGATTGTGATATTTTTATCAGCCTCTTGTTTTGAGCCGGAAGAATTCCCTTTAGAGCCAGAAATTGAGTTCATCAGTTTTTTTATTTATGTTGACGAAACTACTTCGCAGGAATTTGGCATATTTAAAATTGGCTTTACAGACGGAGATGGCGATCTTGGTCTTGCTGAAAGCGACACCCTTGGTCAATTCGCTAAAGGGTCAAAATACTATTATAATTTCTTTTTGGACTTTTTTATTAAAGAAAATGGCGCTTTTGTTCCCTACCAATTTCCCGACAGTAGCTTTACCTTTCATTCTCGCATTCCACGAGTACATGAATCAGAGGAGCCGAAAGCTGTTCGTGGAGAAATTGACATAGAGATAAATACAGAAATCATGGCTGCCGTCCTTAAAGGAGACACTATTAAATTGCAAGCTTTTATTGTTGACAGAGCTCTTAATGAAAGTAATACGGTGGAATCAAATGAAATCATTTTTTAAGTTTCGCAATTTTAACCAATATGCCGTATTTTCTTTTTTGTATTTTTATGCACTAATTTTAATTTAAAAACAACTAAAAATAATACCAATGAAAAAAATCTTATTACTCGGATTATTAATTCCTCTCATTATGATGAACGCTTGTAAAGAAAAACAAAAGAAACTGGACTATCCTGAAACCAAAAAATGCGATAGCGTCGATGTATATTTCGGAACCGAAATAGCAGACCCTTATCGCTGGCTAGAAGACGATATGTCTGATGAAACAAAAGCTTGGGTTATTGCTCAAAACAAAGTAACTTTCTCATATCTTGAAGATATTCCTTTCAGAGATAAGCTTAAAGAACGCTTTGAAGCAATTTGGGATTATGAAAAATATGGAGTTCCTTTCAAAAAAGGAGATTATTATTTCTTTTTTAAAAATGATGGAATGCAAAACCAAAGTGTTTTATACAAACAAACAGGTATTGACGGTAAAGCAGAAGTTTTCTTGGATCCAAATCTTTTTTCAGAAGATGGAACGGTTGCTTTAGCAGGCATTTCTTTTTCTAAAGACAATAAATACATGGCGTATAAAACGGCTACCGGTGGTTCTGATTGGAATGAAATTTTTGTTATGGATATCGAAAACGGAGAAAAACTGGAAGACCATGTTGAATGGGTAAAATTCTCTGGAGCTTCATGGTACAAAGATGGCTTTTATTACAGCAGCTATGATAAACCCAAAGACGGAGACAAACTAAAAGGTGTAAACGAATACCACAAAGTCTATTACCATAAGCTTGGCACAAAACAAGAGCAAGACGAATTGGTTTATTCCAATCCTGATTATGCTAAGCGTAATTATTCTGCTCAAGTAACGCAAGATGAGCAATTTTTAATAATCAGCGAAAGTGAAAGCACCAGCGGCAATTCGCTTTATATTAAAGACTTAACCAAGGCTAACAGCAATTTTGTTCAAGTGGCAGAAGGCTTTGATTATGAATATGGCATTATTGAACACGATAGTGGTTATTTTTATATGATTACCAATCAAGATGCTCCAAAGCAAAAGCTTATTCGCTTTAAAGATGAGGATTTTTCTGCCGAAAACTGGGAAACAATCATTCCTGAAACAGAAAATGTGTTAAGTTCTGCCAGCTTTGCTAATCATAAAATTGTTGCTGCATATATGGAAGATGCTTCCAGTAAAGCTTATGTTTTTACACCAGAAGGAGAAAAGCTGCATGAAATTAAATTTCCTTGTTTAGGAAGTTTAGCAGGTTTTAGTGGCGACAAAGACGAGAACACCGCCTTTTTTGCCTTTACTTCTTTTACTTTCCCAACAACAATTTACAAATACGATGTTGATGAAAATAAATATGAAATCTTTCATGAACCAACTGTCGATTTTGACGCTACAGCTTATGAAACCAAGCAGATTTTCTACGAAAGTAAAGACGGAACAAAGGTTCCAATGTTTATTGTACACAAAAAGGGAACGGAATTAAACGGCGAAAATCCATGTATGCTCTATTCTTACGGTGGTTTTAATATCAGTTTAACTCCTTCTTTCAGAATCAGCATTCTTCCTTTCTTAGAAAATGGTGGAATTTATTGTGTTGCCAATATTCGTGGTGGTGGAGAATACGGTGAAAAATGGCATAAAGACGGAACAAAAATGAAAAAACAAAATGTTTTTGACGACTTTATTGCCGCAGCAGAATGGCTTATTAAAGAAAAATATACTTCCTCTGAAAAACTAGCTATTCACGGTGGTTCTAACGGAGGATTGCTTGTTGGAGCTTGCATGACACAGCGACCAGAACTGTTTAAAGTGGCTCTTCCCGCTGTTGGTGTCTTAGACATGTTACGCTATCATTTATTTACTATTGGTTGGGCGTGGGCAACAGATTATGGAACTAGTGAAGACAGCAAAGAAATGTTTGAATACCTTTACAAATATTCTCCCTTACACAACATAAAAGAAGGCGTAGAATATCCTGCAACGCTTGTTACAACTGCTGACCACGACGATAGAGTGGTTCCTGCACATTCTTTCAAGTTTATTGCAACGTTGCAAGAAAAGCAAGCAGGAAATAATCCTGTACTTATCCGCATAGAAACGGACGCAGGTCATGGTGCTGGAAAACCAACATCAAAACAAATTGAAGAAGTTACCGATTTTTGGTCTTTTACCATGTATAATTTAGATATGGAATATTAAAAACCGAAATTATATTTTCATAAAAAAAGAGGCAATTGCCTCTTTTTTTTATTTTCTATTCTTAAAGATAATAATATCTCTCAGTTTTCTTGCATTTCTGCGTCCTTTAACCAAGCGTCTTTTATGTCGAATTCCAAAATTAACATGATACCACGCTCGTTCGTGGAGATAATATAATACCATTTTTGTAACCAGTTCTAGTCCGCCAATGCTTAATCCAATGGTTGGATCTCCACTTATTAACCACCCCAATAATATAGTATCAAGTGTTCCTACTATTCTCCAAGTAATCGCTTTGAGAATATGCCGAACCCGGTCAATTTTTATTTCTTTTTCTGTTTTGACTTGTGTTTCCATTTCTTTGGCGTTATATGCCTAAAAACATAATTAGGTTTCAGTTTTACAGCACAAAAATACACTTTCTTTTTAATTTGATTTATTTTTCTTCTCTTTTGGCTTTCTCTTTTGTTTTTTCCACAATTATAATAATTTTCATAGTTTTGCAGCTTAAATATTCCAAAAATGAAAGAATTTAAGCGTTATACTGTTACTTCAGCTTTACCTTATGCCAATGGACCAATTCATATTGGACATTTAGCCGGCGTGTATGTTCCTGCTGATATTTATGCTCGTTTTTTGCGTGCAAACAAGAAAGATGTTCTTTTTATTGGTGGTTCTGACGAACATGGAGTTCCCATTACTATTAAAGCTAAAAAAGAAAATGTGAGTCCGCAAGATATTGTTGATAAATACCACGGCATTATTAAAGATTCCTTCGCAAAACTTGGAATCTCTTTTGATATTTATTCCCGTACCTCAAATCAGATACACCACAAAACTGCTGCAGAATTTTTCCAAACACTTTACGATAAGGGTGTTTTTGTAGAAAAAACAATGCCCCAATATTATGATAAAGAAGCAAAACAGTTTTTAGCTGACAGATATATCACAGGAACTTGTCCGCATTGTTCTTATGAAAAAGCATACGGCGACCAATGTGAAAATTGTGGCACTTCTCTTAATGCGACGGATTTAATCAACCCAAAATCAGTCTTAACAGGAAATATTCCTGAAATGAAAGAAACAAAACATTGGTATTTGCCATTGGATAAATATGAAGATTTCCTTAGACAATGGATATTGGAAGAACACAAAAAAGATTGGAAAACCAATGTTTACGGACAATGCAAATCATGGCTCGACCTTGGCTTACAGCCAAGAGCTGTAACAAGAGATTTGGATTGGGGTGTTAAAGTTCCTCTTGAAGAAGCAGAAGGGAAAGTCTTATATGTTTGGTTTGACGCACCTATCGGTTATATTTCTGCAACAAAAGAACTTACTCCCGATTGGGAAAAATACTGGAAAGATAAAGATACAAAGTTGGTGCATTTTATCGGTAAAGACAATATTGTTTTTCATTGTATCGTCTTTCCAACTATGTTAAAAGCAGAATCATCTTACATTCTCCCAGACAATGTTCCTGCAAATGAATTTATGAATCTGGAAGGAGATAAAATCTCTACTTCTCGTAATTGGGCAGTGTGGCTCCACGAATACTTAGAAGATTTCCCCGGAAAAGAAGATGTCTTGCGCTATGTTCTTACAGCCAATGCTCCGGAAACAAAGGATAATGATTTTACCTGGAAAGATTTTCAGGCAAGAAACAACAGTGAATTATTAGCCATTTTAGGAAATTTCGTAAACAGAACCTTGGTGCTGACACATAAATATTTTGAAGGGAAAGTGCCTGCAAAAGGAAACCTCACAGCTGAAGAAGATAAAATCATGGCTGAGATTGCAGAAATTCCTCAAAAAATTGAAAAAAGCATTATGGCTTATCGTTTTCGGGAAGCACTAACAGAATATATGCATATTGCACGTTTGGGAAATAAATATTTAACCGATTGCGAACCTTGGAAAATTTTTAAAACAGATTCCGAAAGAGTAAAAACCATTTTAGCTGTTTCTTTGGAAATTGTAGCTAAACTAGCTGTTTGCGGACAAGTCTTTCTCCCTTTTACAGCAAATAAAATCTTTGCTATGCTTAATCTGGAAAGTAAAGATTGGTCGGCAGCCAATTCTTTTGATTTGCTTACCAAGGGACAATTGCTTAATCCTGCCGAACTGCTTTTTGAACGCATCGAAGACAGTCAAATTCAAGCTCAAGTAGATAAATTACAGCAAACCAAAGAAAATAATGCCGCGGATAATATCGAAATTCAAGCAGCTAAAACTAATATTCAATTCGACGATTTCACAAAATTAGATATCCGTTTAGGGACAATTCTTGCAGCTGAAAAAGTGCCCAAAACAAAAAAACTGCTGAAAATTCAAGTAGATACAGGTATTGATACCCGAACTATCGTTTCCGGTATTGCGGAATATTATAAGGCAGAAGAAATTATTGGTCAAAGAGTCTGCGTTTTGGTCAATTTAGAAGCAAAAAAAATCAAAGGAATTGAATCACAAGGAATGATTTTAATGGCTGAAAACAGCAAAGGAGAATTAAGCTTTGTGGAAGCAAAACAAGACAAAGAAATGAATAATGGAGCAGAGATAAAATAAGAAAATCCCTATCTTTGCATCCAAAATGGCTCCATAGTTCAAGGGATAGAACAAAAGTTTCCTAAACTTTAGATCCAGGTTCGAGTCCTGGTGGGGCT
>CAZJZP010000017.1:0-17698 GCA_964550505.1 uncultured Prolixibacteraceae bacterium
AAATATCCGCATTTGGAATTAAAAAATAAATGCCAAAGAAGAGGATAAGACTAATTAGAATCAAAAAAAAGCTATCCATTAAGCATCTTGAAATCTTGATTTTTTTAAATACGATATAATGGAAAAAAACAGCAGCCAAGGGGAATAAAGCAACAGGTCCTTTTACGAAAAACCCTGCAATAATGCACAAAACTGCAAAAAACAGCCAAATATAACTTTTGTTCTGTGAAGAGTAAGCTTTATTGACAAATACGATAGCTAGGCTACAAAAAATCAGCAGTAATATTTCTAAGATGTTATTTGAAAAACCCCAACTGATAAGTGGTAGCAATATAATAGCAATTAAAGGAAGGAAAGCATAGGCTTTCGTTTTACCAGTATGGGATGCATGATTGGATATCCATAGTTTTCTTAAAATAATGATAAAAAGGATAAAGAAAAAGAAGGAAAAGATGCGTTCCGTTAAGATGGAATCTCCAAAAACAAGAAAAAACAAAGACTGAATACCGAAAAACAGTGGAGGATGCTCGTGAAAAGCAGGATAAAGCGTATCGCTGAATTTTGGAATCCAAAATCCAGCTTCGCCAGCTGCCAGATTCTTTGATACGGAAGCATAAATCAAGCCATCCATAAACATGCCTTCGGTAAACAAAGGAATACATAATAGTATGCCTACAAATGCGATAAAAAAAAGATAAAATACGCTTGTCTTTTTCTTCATTGTATTGAATCTCTATGCTTGGGTAAGAAAATATGCGATTAGAGCAATAATAAGTGATATTGCTACAATAACCATACTAATAATTTTTGTTGTTTTGCTGTTCGCTAAACCATAGTAAGGGATATTTGTGGATGATGTAATAGTAAATAAATGAACGAATTTATTCAGGTAGTACTGGTTTTTTTCTTGGTATTTTTCAGCCTTTAGGCTTGTTTTTTCTATTGAAGAACGATGTGCTGCACTAATACGGTATATTTCATCGTCTTGACTAACAAAATGAATAAACCGCTTATCAGCTTCAAAATTAGGTTTGAAGAACATTATTCTTTTGTTGAGTAATAGATGATCGTTTTTTTCTCCAGCAAAATCACCTACATCAACTTTCCAATATGCTTTTACATCATATTTAAATGACTGAAAAAAAGTATTAATGAGAAAGTGAAAATACAAGATAAAATGTTTTAAATCAATCTCATTCTTAAAATAGAGAACATAGCTGTTTTGTTCTTGATGGGAATGAAAAACAAGTACTTCTTGGGCATAGTTTGTTTTATTATGGTAATAATTGACCACAAACTGCAAAGCCTTTTTTAGCTGGTTTTCACTGATATTACTGACAAAAAAATATTTTTCGAGGCGCATCGCTAGGTTTTAAATATTCAGGTTTACATTAACTTCTGTCCATTTTATGCCTTCCGGTATGGCAAAAACTTCATCGGGAATAATTACATTAGTTTTTAAGCTTGTTGTTTCAACGCTTGCACCAAAAACACCCATTACTTTTGTTTCCAGCTTAAGACTGATGCCTTTCCAAACCCATATTTTGGCTTCAATCAAACTACCGTCATTCTGGTCTTCATAATCAAGCTTGTAAACAGTACATTCTTTATCCAATATCTTTTCTTTATCTAATTCTTGAATATTGAAAAAATCAATCATTTCTTTTGTAAGCTGAGTAAAGTTTAAGTTTTCATGGCTTTTAAGATTTACTTTCTTCTTTGTACCGGTTTTCTTCAGCAAATCAATTTCGTATTGCATATTACCAATACTAATAGTTTTGTTGTGGATACGCTGACCCATAATTTCGTCGTCTATTTCAGATATTTGCTTATTTCCCCAATCATCAAAATGCGTAGTAATGGTTTGTGTGAAACCCATAACAGCTGTTTTTTGAGTCATTACGCCTGATTTTACAGCATATTTTTTATCAATATCAAGGAATGTACTATCCGATTCATATGCCTTTAGGCTGTCCTCACTAATTTCCTGATATGCAGTGTCTAAATCCTTTGTTTCAGATTCTTCGGGCTTGTTTCCACAAGAATAAAGGAATGTAATCCCTAGTATTAAAGAGAATAATTGAAAAAGTTTTTTCATAGGTCTTTATTTTTAAATAATGCTAATTTTTTTCATTCAAAAAGCTGTTCAATATGCAAAGGAAATCTTTAAAAATCAAAAATACATATTTTTTTTATTTTGAAATTGAATTATAGCATTTCATTTTGAATTTCCCAATACTATTTTTTAGTTATGACAAGATTAATTTCATCTTAATTGATGATTTTAATTCTTTTAGTTGTGGCTTATTTCTACAAAAAATCGTATATTTGTAGATTGAAAATAATGGCTGAAAAATAACTTATTTTTACTTAATTATCATGAATTATTAAGTAAAAAAGAAAAGATTTAAAAAGAAAAGACATGATATATATAAGCTTTGACAAATCCCAATTAATTAATCTGGAATATTCCTTGAATAAAGAAGTCTTGAGAGCAAATGCAATGGGTGCTTTTTGGACGTCCACTTTGTTGTGTTGTAATACTCGTAAATACCACGGATTAATGATTTGTCCTCTAAAAGAAAAGAATAATGAGAATTATCTTTTTCTTTCTTCTTTGGATGAAACGGTAATACAGAATGAAGCGGAATTTCATTTAGGAATCCATAAATTCCCCAATACATACAATCCCAAAGGGCATAAATATGTCCGAAATTTTGAATTTTCTCCGGTATCAAAAATTACATACAGGGTAGGAGGTGTTGTTTTGGAAAAAGAAATAATGATGATAGAGCATAAAATGCAAGTCTTAATTCGTTATACTTTAAAAGAAGCGCATTCTCCCACGAAAATTCAATTACAACCTTTTCTTGCATTCAGAAATATTCACAAATTATCCAAAGCCAATTTTTATGCAAATAAAAAAAATGAGGAAATAAGCAAAGGAATCAAAATTCAACTATATAGCGATTTACCGCCTTTGCATATGCAGTTATCCAAAAACAACAAGTTTTTCTCCGCCCCGGATTGGTATTATAATTTTGAATATGAAGAAGAAAAAAAACGTGGTTATGATTATTTAGAAGATTTATTTGTGCCCGGTTTTTTTGAATTCCCAATAAAAAAAGGCGAAACAGTTGTTTTTTCTGCTTCTTTGGAACAGGAAATTCCTAAAATGTTTGAACTAGATTTTGTCGAAGAACGGAAGAAAATTCCACCAAGAAATAATTACCTTAATTGCTTGAAGTTTGCTGCTAATCAATTTATAGTTGAACGTGATAAGCAAACGGAAATCATAGCAGGTTATCCTTGGTTCGGACGTTGGGGAAGAGATAGTTTTATTTCGCTTCCTGGTCTTACTTTAACAGATAACAGAGCCGATATTTGCAAAAATGTATTGGATACCTTGACTGCTGAAATGAAAGACGGATTATTTCCAAATATTGGAGCTAATGAAGATGTTGCCTTGAATTCAGTTGATGCTCCGCTTTGGTTTTTTTGGGCAGTAAAAAAATATGCTGACTATACCGAGGATTATAAAGCTGTTTGGGAAGATTATGGCGAAAAAATGAAAGCAGTTTTAAACGCTTTCAAAAACGGCACTCAGTATAATATCAAAATGCACGATAATGGATTAATTTACGCAGGAGAAGATGGTCATGCCTTAACATGGATGGATGCCATGGCTAACGGGAAAGCCGTTACTCCAAGAATTGGCTATGCTGTGGAAATTAATGCACTTTGGTATTTTGCCCTCAGCTTTTGCATGGATTTAGCAGAAGAAAACGAAGATGAAATCTTTATTGAAGAATGGGAAAATCTCTTGCCCACAATTAAAGCGAGTTTTATAGCTATTTTTTGGGATGAAAAACGTGGCTATTTAGCTGATGTAGTTAATGCTGATGTTGAGGATTGGTCGCTCAGACCAAACCAAATTTTTGCTGCTTCACTCGAGTATTCTATGCTTACCGAAGAAATGAAACGTGCAGTAGTATCCATTGTGAAAAATGAATTGCTTACACCCAAAGGTTTACGCACACTTTCTCCTAATAATTCCATGTATCAAGGGAAATATAAAGGAAATCAGGAAGAAAGAGACAGCGCTTATCATCAAGGAACTGTTTGGCCTTGGTTGCTAGGACATTTTGCTGAAGCAGTTTTGCGCTTAGATGGAAAAGAAGCTGTTCCTTTTGTACAAGATATCTTTTCTGTTTTTGAAGAAGATATGATGATTGCCGGAATTTCAACTATATCGGAAATCTACGACGGTAATCCGCCGCATAAGCCCCGAGGTGCAATTTCTCAGGCATGGAGTGTAGCTGAGTTGCTTAGAATAAACGATATGATAAAAACATATAAAAAGGCAAAAAAGAAAAATGTAAATCAGAGTATGGAAGCGTAAAAGCTAGAAAGTTTAGTAAGATGAAAAAAATATTGCTATGAGAGTATTAATGTTTGGTTGGGAATTTCCTCCACATATCACTGGAGGTTTAGGTACGGCTTGTTATGGCTTGACTAAAGCTATGGCAGGCATTGGTTTAGATATTAAATTTATTGTGCCAAAAACCTTTGGAGACGAAGATACCTCCATGCTGGAATTGGTTGGTGCTGAAAGTGTTCCCGTTCATCAAAAACATATTAGTTTTGATGAATATTGGAAGAAAATTCTTTGCCTGGAAATAGGTTCTAACCTGATTCCATACGTTTCTCCTGAATTATTTGCAAAATTAAGCGAAGAAAATGCTAAAAAAACCCTTACAAAAGAAAGTTTGTTTTCCACCAACTTTAAGTTTTCTGGAAAATATGGCAAAGATTTAATGGATGAAGTTTCCCGCTATGCACTTATTGGCGGAGCTCTTGGCTCGATTAAGGATTTTGATGTAATTCATTCCCACGACTGGCTAACCTATTCCGCAGGAATTATGGCCAAAGAAACATCAGGAAAACCCTTCGTTATTCACGTACATGCAACAGAATTCGATAGAAGTGGCGAAAATATTAACAAAAATGTCTTCGATATTGAAAAACGTGGCATGGAAGAAGCTGATAAAATACTAACAGTTAGTAATTTAACTAGAAATACCGTAATCAATAAATATGGAATCGACCCAAATAAAATTACTACAGTTTATAATGGAATAGATCAAAGTAATTATGAAATTTATAATGAAAATACAGATAGAAATTATTCCGATAAAGTAGTAACATTTTTGGGAAGAGTAACTTTTCAAAAAGGACCAGAATATTTTGTTGAAGCAGCTTACCAAGTCTTGCAAAAGACCGATAATGTGCGTTTTGTGATGGCAGGGAGCGGAGATATGCTTCGTAGAATGATTCGTAGGGTTGCCGTATTGGGAATTTCTAATAAATTCCATTTTACAGGCTTCTTAAAAGGAAAAGAAGTGGATAGAATGCTCGCGCATAGCGATGTCTATGTTATGCCTTCAGTGTCTGAACCTTTTGGCATTTCGCCCCTTGAAGCCATGAAATCCCATGTGCCGGTTATCATTTCAAAACAATCAGGAGTTGCTGAATTATTGAAATACGCACTTAAAGTCGATTTTTGGGATGTAAATGCTTTGGCAAATGCTATTTACGGCCTTTTGAATTATGATGCATTGTCAGCCTTTTTTGCTAAATATGGTAAAGAAGAAGTAAGTAGTCTTAAATGGGATAATGCAGCAAAACAAATTTATGAAATATACAAAACATTAATAAAATAACAGCATATGAAAACAATCTGCTTTTACTTTCAGGTTCATCAGCCTTTTCGATTAAAACCATTTAATTTTTTCGATATCGGAACACACACAGATTATTTTGACGATTATGCTAATAGAAGTATAATGCGCAAGGTAGCAGAAAAATCATATTTGCCAACTAATAAACTAATGTTGGAATTGATTCAAAAATATGGCGATAAGTTTAAAATAACTTATTCTATTTCAGGATGCTGTTTAGATCAGTTTGAAATGTACGCTCCTGATGTGCTAGATAGTTTTAAGCGCTTGGCTGAAACAGGTAATGTGGAATTTCTAGCAGAAACTTATGCGCACTCCCTGTCTGCATTGAAATCAAAGGAAGAATTTGCACAACAAGTAAAGGAACAGAGCGCCAAGATTAAAAAACTATTTGGAAAAAATCCGACGGTTTTCAGAAATACCGAATTAATATATTCAGATGAAATAGGAGAGATGGTGCATGAAATGGGATATAAAGCTATGCTTACCGAAGGAGCTAAACATATTTTGGGATGGAAAAGCCCAAATTATCTCTACGCTAGTAGTGCTAATCCAAAATTAAAGCTTTTACTGAAAAACTTTCAATTAAGTGATGACATTGCCTTCCGCTTTTCTAATAAAGCTTGGGCAGATTGGCCATTAGATACACATAAATTTGTTGGTTGGCTTAATCAACTTAAAGAAGAAGAGGAAATTGTCAATCTTTTCATGGATTATGAAACTTTTGGAGAACATCAATGGGAAGAAACAGGTATCTTTGAATTTATGCGCGATTTACCTAACAGGGTTTTTAATGAATCCAATTTTTCTTTTAAAACACCTTCTGAAATTATTCAAGAACATCAGGCAGTTGGTAAAATACATGTGCCTTATCCCATTTCCTGGGCTGATGAAGAAAGAGACCTTACTGCTTGGCTTGGAAATGAATTGCAGAATGATGCTTTTAACCGCTTATATGCATTACACGAAAAAATCCAATCCAATACCAACCCAAAAATTAAAACAATATGGAAATATCTTCAAACAAGTGATCATTTTTATTATATGTGTACCAAATGGTTTTCTGATGGAGATGTCCATAAGTATTTCAACCCTTACGAAACGCCCTATGATGCTTATGTGAATTTTATGAATATTCTTTCTGATTTTGAAATTTTATTAAAAGAAAAGGAAAAGCAGAAAAAAGAAAGGCAGCAAATTAAAAAAATGACAGAGGCTGAAATAAAAAAAGAAATAAAAAAACTAGAATCAACTTTGCAAAAATGGAATAACCAAAAAAAGAAAACAAGCAATAAAACGAATGCTAAAACGAAATCTAAAACAAAAAAATAATTACAAAAAATGATGATGAAAGAAATGAATAAAGCAGATTATGTATTTGAAGTTAGCTGGGAAATATGTAATATGGTTGGTGGAATATATACTGTTTTATCCACCAAAGCCCTTAGCTTGAAGAATGATTTAAACGATAATTATATTCTTATTGGACCTGATGTTTGGAGAGATTCTACCGAGAATCCAGAGTTTATCGAAGATAAAAGCCTATTTCCTGAATGGCAAAAAAAAGCAGCAGAACAACATCTGTTTTTTAAAATTGGTCGTTGGGATATTGCAGGAAGTCCAATAGCTATTATTGTAGATTTTACACCATATTTTAGTAGGAAAGATGAGATTTTTACACATTTTTGGGAAAAATATAAATTAGATTCTATACATGGAGAGTGGGATTATATCGAGCCAGCTCTTTTTGGTTATGCAGCAGCAAAAATTATTGAAAGTTTTACCACCTTTAATATTGATTATAATGATAAAGTTGTTGCTCACTTTCACGAGTGGATGTGTGGTGGTGGCTTGCTCTATTTGAATGAAAATATGAGCAGAATAGCAACGGTTTTCACAACGCATGCAACCGTTTTAGGGAGAACAATTGCTGGAAATAATTTGCCATTATATGGAAAGTTGCAAGAATATATTCCCCGAAATATTGCTAAGGATTTTAATGTGGTTTCAAAGCATTCACTGGAATATACTTCAGCAAAATATGCAGATAGTTTTCTTACCGTTAGCGAAATAACAGCTAAAGAATGCCTGCAATTTCATGAAAAAGCAGTCGATATCGTTACTCCAAATGGCTTTGATGATTCCTTTGTGCCGAAAGATGATTTCCAGGAGAAAAGAAAAGCTGCAAGAGAAAAAATGCTAAACGTTGCTAAAGTCTTGAGTGGAAAAGATTTTCCTGAAGATACCTTTATTATTGGAACGAGTGGAAGATATGAATACAGTAATAAAGGCTTGGATGTTTTTCTGGATGCAATGAGTAAATTGACTAAAGAAAACAAGACAAACCGAAAAATACTTGCTTATATCACTGTTCCTGCAAATCATTTAGGACCCAGAAAAGAGCTGAAAGAAGCTTTGGTAAATGGACAAAATCAGCTAGACATTAATGAAGGTTTCATTACACATAAGCTTGTTAATCAGACTGATGATCCTGTTGTGAAAAAACTGAAGGAATTGCAACTTGATAGTGCTGATTTGGAAAACTTTCACCTGATTTTTGTACCTTCTTATTTGAATGGAAATGATGGAATCTTTAATCTCAAGTATTATGATTTATTGATTGGTCAAGATTTAACCGTTTATGCATCCTATTACGAACCTTGGGGATATACTCCGCTGGAAAGTTTGGCTTTTTCTGTGCCAACAATTACAACTTCATTAGCCGGCTTTGGTTTATGGGTAAATAATCTCTTTGAACAAGAGCAGCCCGGAGCGAAAGTGATTTATCGTGATGATGATAATGATGATACTGTTTCCAGTGAAATTGCACAGCATATTAATGCATTAAGCAATATGAAAGTTGAAGAATATGAAGCAGTTAGGAAAAATGCCTTTGATGTTTCCAGGGTTGCTTTGTGGGAAAATTTGATTACACATTATTATGATGCTTATGATATTGCTATAGCGAAAGTTTTGGAGCGGACAAAGAATTTTATGCGTGTACGAAAACTCGATGTTTTTAAACCAAAAACTATTCAGCATCCAGAATCTAAACCAGTTTGGTCTCGCTTTATTATCGGACGAAATATTCCTAATGAATTAAAAGCACTGGAAGAATTAGCCGAAAACCTCTGGTGGTCGTGGAATCCTCAAGCTGAAAAATTATTTGAAGATATAGATTATGAAAACTGGATTGCATCAGGCAAAAATCCTATTGTCTTTTTAGATCGTATTTCTTATCGAAAATACTTGCAATTACTAAAAGATAAGAAATTCACAGCTCGTTTGAAAGCGGTAAGCGATGATTTCCAATCATATATGAAAGAAGAAAAAGAAAAACAAGCTAAAATAGCTTATTTTTCTATGGAATTCGGACTACACCATTCTTTGAAAATTTATTCAGGAGGCTTAGGCGTTCTTGCTGGAGATTATATGAAAGAAGCCAGCGATTTGAATAAGGATATTGTTGGAATAGGATTGTTATACAAATACGGTTATTTTAAGCAATTATTGAGTAGAAAAGGAGAGCAGGTGGCAAGTCAGGATATGCAAGACTTATCGCAATGTCCTGTAAAAGCCGTACGCGATGAAAATGGAAATTGGAAAAGTATTAGTATTGTTTTGCCGGGTAGAAACCTCAAAGCCAGAATTTGGAAAGTGAATATCGGTCGTGTACAATTGTATTTGTTAGATACTGATTTTGAAGAAAATAATGAATATGACAGAAGTGTAACGCATCACCTTTATGGTGGCGATAGAGAAAATCGTTTTAAGCAAGAATTATTGCTCGGCGTTGGAGGTGTTAGAATGCTTCAGGAGTTGGGTATCAATGCAGATGTCTTCCATTTAAATGAAGGTCATGCAGCCTTTTCTTGTTTAGAAAGATTGCGACAATTGATTGTAGAACAGTCTTTTAACTTTGAAGAAGCAGTTGAAATTGTTCGTGCTTCATCCTTGTTTACAACGCATACTCCCGTTCCTGCCGGACATGATTTCTTTGATGAAGACTTGTTGCGAACCTATATGGCACATTATCCTTCCCGACTAAGTATTAGTTGGGACAGATTTATGAATCTTGGAAAATCTATTCCTAACGATCCACATCAGGAATTTTCGATGAGTTTCCTTGCTGCCAATTTATCGCAGGAAATTAATGGAGTGAGTAAACTACACGGAGATGTAAGTAAAGAAATATTCAGAGAACTCTGGCCAGCTTATTTTCCGGAAGAATTACATCTTTCTTACGTTACAAATGGCGTTCACTTGCCTACATGGGTTTCTTATGAATGGAGAAAGATGCTGGAAGAAAAAATTGATGCAGATTTTGTTAATAAACAATCTGACAGGAATCTGTGGGCTCAGATAGATAAAATTGATGACGAGACTATTTGGAAACAAAGAATGCTACAGAAAGAACATTTATATGATTTGATTTTGGAAAGATTGAATAAAGCTTCGATTTCTCGTCATGAAAGTCCTAATTATATATTGAAAGTTAAGCAAAATCTGAACAAAGAAGCGCTTACAATTGGTTTTGCACGACGTTTTGCAAGTTATAAACGAGCACTTTTACTGTTCAGAGATATAGAAAGACTTAAATCTCTCTTGCGTAATACTGAAAGACCTATTCAATTTATTTTTGCTGGAAAAGCGCATCCAAATGATGGAATAGGACAAGATTTATTGAGACAAATTGTGGATCTTTCTAATCAAGCAGAATTTTTAGGCAAAATTATTTTCTTATCCAATTACGATATGGAAATTGCAAAACGCCTCATTAGTGGAGTAGATATTTGGATGAATACGCCTACGCGAAAAATGGAAGCTTCTGGAACCAGCGGTGAAAAAGCGGTGATGAACGGTGTACTGCATTTTAGTGTTATGGACGGATGGTGGATGGAAGGCTATAAGAAAGATGCCGGATGGGCATTGAGTGAAGAGAAAGTCTATGAAAATCAAGAATTTCAAAACGATCTTGATGCAGAAATTATCTATAATACACTAGAAGAGGAAATAATTCCAGCTTATTATGCTCGTGATAATAACAAAGTGCCAAAGGATTGGATTCGATTTATTAGAAACTCCATGAAATTTGTCGCACCTGAATTTACAATGCGTAGAATGTGGGAAGATTATGTTATCCGTTTTTATTCTAAATTATATAAAAATAGCGAAGAGCTAAAAGATAATAATTATGAAAAATTAAAAACCATTTGCAGTTGGAAAGAAGATATCAAAAGAAATTGGAATAGTATAGAAATACTGGAAATGACAAAACCTGATGTAAAAAAAGACAGTATTATTGTTGGGGAGAAGTATTCAGGTGAAATAATCTTAGACTGCAAAGAAATCAATCCAGATTATGTTGGTGTTGAAATAGTGATTACCAAGAAAGATAAGGAAGAAGATGAAATGAAAGTGGTTTTTAAGAAAGAGTTTAATCTTGTTCAGAAAAAAGGAAATATTGCTCAATACACTATTGATATGCTCCCGAATGAGTCAGGTGTCTTTGATCTTGCAGTGCGTATTTTCCCTAAACATGAATTTCTGCCACACAGACAGGATTTTGCTTTAGTTAAGTGGGCATAAATGATTTTTAATGAATAAAAAACAACGCTTCGAACATATTATAGGCTATTTTAGTGAACACAATCCGGCTGCTGAAACGGAATTGCACTACCGTACAGCTTATGAATTGCTTGTAGCGGTTATTTTGTCAGCACAATGTACCGATAAAAGAGTAAACCAAATAACAACTGCTTTTTTTAAAAGCTATCCCACCGAGAATGAATTAGCAATAGCGAATGCTGATGAAGTTTTCGAACATATCAAATCTTGCTCTTATCCCAATAATAAAACAAAACATTTGTTGGGAATGGCAAAGATGTTAAAGGACGATTTTAGCGGACTAGTGCCTGATAATTTGAAAGACTTGCAAAAACTTCCTGGAGTAGGACGAAAAACAGCAAATGTAATTCTTTCTGTTGTTTATAATCAAGCTGCGATGGCTGTTGATACCCACGTTTTTCGTGTTGCTAATAGAATCGGACTTACTACAAATGCTAAAAATCCACTGCAAACGGAACAGCAATTAGTAAAATTTATTCCTGAAGATAAAATTGCGATTGCACACCATTGGCTTATTTTGCACGGACGATATATTTGCAAAGCCAGAAAACCGCTTTGCGAAAAATGCGGAATAAGTGAATATTGCAAGTTTTTTCAAAATTGGAACAAGAACAGAAAAAATTAGTTATAAACAATTCTGGAAATTCTTTCAATTTTTATTACTTTTGAATTTGATTTTTAAAAATGCAACAAAACTATCGCATACAAAAAGGAATTAACAATTAAAATTTACTATAATGACAAAAGAAAAAACAGTTAACAAGGAAAAAATGAAAGCCCTTGAATTAGCAATGGGAAAGATTGACAAGGATTATGGAAAAGGTGCTATCATGCGATTAGGAGATGAAGCTGTTATTGAAACAGAAGCAATTTCCACTGGATCAGTTACAATAGATGCAGCGCTCGGTATTGGAGGTTTCCCAAAAGGAAGAGTTGTGGAAATTTATGGTCCTGAATCTTCAGGAAAAACAACATTGGCTCTGCATGCCATCGCAGAAGCTCAAAAAGCCGGAGGTATCGCTGCTTTTATTGATGCAGAACATGCTTTTGACAGATTTTATGCTTCAAAATTAGGAATAGATATTGAAAACTTATTGATTTCTCAGCCCGATAACGGTGAGCAAGCCTTGGAAATTACCGAAAACCTTATCCGTTCTGGTGCTATTGATATTATTGTTATCGACTCTGTTGCTGCTCTTACTCCTAAAAGTGAAATCGAAGGTGAAATGGGCGATTCCAAAATGGGTTTGCAAGCTAGATTGATGTCGCAGGCATTGCGTAAGCTTACATCTACTATCAGTAAAACAAAATGCTGTTGTATTTTTATCAATCAGCTGCGCGAAAAGATTGGAATTATGTTTGGAAATCCAGAAACAACCACCGGTGGTAATGCTTTGAAATTCTATTCTTCTGTTCGTATTGATATTCGTAGAACAAGTCAGATTAAAGAAGGAGATAAAGTGGTTGGAAACAGAGTGAGAGTAAAAGTAGTGAAAAATAAACTTGCTCCGCCATTCCGAACTGCTGAATTGGATATTGTGTATGGTGAAGGCTTCTCAAAACATGGTGAAATTTTGGATTTAGGTGTTGAAATGGGAATAATTAATAAAAGTGGTTCTTGGTTTAGCTATCAGGATTCAAAATTAGGTCAGGGTAGAGAAGCGGTTAAAGTCCTTCTTAAAGATAATGCTGAATTGACCGACGAACTAGAAGCTAAAATCAGAGAAAAACTGAAAGAAGCATAAACTAAAAATCATAATAATTTTTAAGAATGAAGAAACTACTGTATTTTTCAGCACTTTGTCTATTGGTTGTTTTTGCATCTTGTGGCAATAATAAAAATAGCAGCGAAAATCAAGAATACCTTGATTCATTGCCCGCTGATATGCGTGAAATATCACAACAAATATTGGATGATCCTGAAAATCCAGAACTTTACAAAGAAAGAGCATTAAAGTGGATGAAAAAAACAGATTACGAATCTGCTTTAAGTGATATCAATCGCGCAATTGCTTACGATATGGAGAACCCAGCTTACTTTATTGTGAAATCCGATATCTATTTTGCTATGGGCAATGTTAAAGAATGTAAGGATGCACTGCTTAAAGCAATAGAAAAAGATGAATACCACACCGAAGCCATCTTGAAGTATGCAGAATTGCATTTTTTCCTTCAGGATTATGAAACTATGTTTTTATACATTGATAGGGCTTTGGATATTGATAATATAAATCCAGAAGCCTATTTTATGCGAGCTATGGCACAAGCAGAAATCGGAGACACGGCCAAAGCAATCAGTGATTTGCATACAGCCGTAGAACAAAAACCCGATTTTTACAATGCTTATGTCCAACTCGGTGTTATCTTTGATAATATGAATAATCCGTTGGCTTTGGATTATTACAATAATGCTTTGCAATTGGATACCAATAGTGTAGAAGTGCGATATAATATAGCAATGTATTATCAAAAGAGAGATGAATTGAATAAAGCAATCGAAATCTATTTTGATATTATTGATAGAAAACCAGATTACAAATATGCTTATTATAATTTGGGATATATTCATCTTGTTTATTTAGAAGTATATACCGAAGCAGTGAAGTATTTTACACAAGCAATTTCTATCGACCCCAATTATGTGGAAGCGTATTACAATAGAGGATATGCTTATGAGTTAAGAGGTGATATTACCAATGCACGATTAGATTATCAAATGGCACTTCAACTCAAAACAAATTATCCAAAAGCTATTGAAGGTTTAAATAGATTAGATAGAGCATATTAAAGGAAGAAATAAGTAAAGCATTTAAGATTCTGATAATACTGCTTATATTTTACATTAACAATAAATAATACAATATGAAAAGACTTAAAATACTATTTGCTGTTGCTTTTATAGCGACTTTTATTTCTTGTGATATACAAGAAAAGGAAACAGAGGATATTATTTCAAAACATACAGACACTTTGGCTTCCGATGTTATGACTCCTGAAGTAATGTGGATGTTTGGCAGAATTAGTGATGTACAGCTATCGCCTGATAAATCCAAAATTCTTTATGGCGTAAGCTATTACGATCTGGAGAAAAACAAAGGCAATAGAGAACTTTTTATCATGAATGCTGATGGTTCGGAAAAAGAACAACTCACACAAAGCAAAGATAGTGAATATAATGCGCTATGGTTAGATAATGAAAGAATTGTATATATGGCTAAGGATACTGCTGGACAAATGCAGATTTTTGAAATGCCAATAGAAGGGAAAACAAGCAAGCAAATTTCTTTTATTGAAGGAGGAATTACTGGCTTTAGTTTTTCGCCAGATGCTAGTAAATTAGTTTTTACCCAAGAAGTTAATATTGACAGCATACAAGGAAATTTGCAACATAAAGATTTGCCATTAGCAAATGCTTATGTGGTAAAAGATTTGATGTATCGACATTGGGATAGATGGGTGGAATCCTACAGTCATTTATTTTTTGCTGAATACAATGGGGATACATTAAGCAAAGGAATTGATTTAATGTATAAAGAGCCTTTTGATTTTCCTATGAAACCTTTTTGGGGCTTTGAGCAACTATCGTGGCATCCTGACGGAAATAGCTTTGTCTATTCCTGTAAAAAATCTACAGGACTGGAATATACCTTGACCACTAATTCCGATATTTATTGGTATGATTTAAAAACCAAGGTCGCTAAAAATCTTACCACCGATAATTTTGGCTATGATTTATCTCCCGTTTTTTCACACGACGGTAAAAAAATCGCATGGGTTTCTATGGAAAGAAATGGTTATGAGTCAGATAAACATCGTTTATTTGTTCTTGATTTGGAAACAGGAGAGAAAAACTATTATACCAAGGATTTTGATCAAAATGCAGATAATCTTATTTGGTCAGCAGACGATAAGAAAATCTATTTTATCAGCGATTGGCATGCTACTGATGAGATTTATTGCTTGAATTTAGAAGAGGACAGTATTTCACAAATCACGGACGGGATTCATAATTACCATGCCTTGGCTTTAGCTAAAGATAAAATTATTGCATGTAAGCAAAGCATGTCGCAACCAACAGAGATTTATGCAGTGGATTTACAGACAGGAAAAGATGAAAATATTTCAATGGAAAATGCGCATCTACTTGATCAATTAACTATGGGAGAGGTCGAAAAACGTTGGGTTACCACAACTGATAACAAAGAAATGTTGGTCTGGGTCATTTATCCGCCACATTTTGATTCTACAAAAGTATATCCTGCATTATTATATTGTCAAGGAGGTCCGCAAGGAACAGTTAGTCAATTTTGGAGTTATCGTTGGAATTTCCAAATGATGGCAGCTAATGATTATATTGTTGTTGCGCCAAATAGGAGAGGACTTCCAGGTTTTGGTCAGGAATGGTTAGAACAAATAAGCGGAGATTACGGTGGACAGAATATGAAAGATTATCTTTCCGCTATTGATGCTGTTAAGCAAGAAAACTATATTGATGAAAACCGTTTGGGAGCTGTAGGAGCAAGTTATGGTGGGTTTTCTGTCTATTGGTTGGCAGGAAATCATGATGGACGTTTTAGCGCGTTTATTGCTCATGATGGAATGTTTAATTTAGAAGCACAATATCTGGAAACAGAAGAAATGTGGTTTGTCAATTGGGATTTAGGCGGTGCTTTTTGGGATAAAGATAATCCAACAGCGCAGCGCTCTTATGCTAATTCACCTCATAAATTTGTTGATAAATGGGATACGCCAATAATGGTTATCCATGGAGAAAAGGATTATCGAATTGTGTATTCTCAAGGAATGTCTGCTTTCAATGCTGCGCAATTAAGAGGAATTCCTTCCAAATATCTTCATTTCCCAACTGAAAACCATTGGGTTTTACAACCACAAAATGCGGTTCTTTGGCAAAGAGAATTTTTCTCTTGGTTAGATCAATGGTTGAAAGAAGAAAAACAATAATTGCTATTCTGCAATAATGCATAAAAAAAAAAGCTGTCCAATGACAGCTTTTTTTTATAGTATAATTTTTTGCTTAAACGTTTAGCATTACTGGCATTACAAGCATAAGCAAGAATTCGTCTGCATTGGCATCTTCTTCTTTCTCATTAGCTAGAATAATTCCGGCACGGTTTGGAGTGGACATTTCCACAATCACTTCTTCTGTGTCAACATTATTTAGCATTTCGATAATGAATTTTGAATTAAATCCGATTTCAATATCTTCGCCTTCATAATTACAGGGCATTCTTTCATCTGCTTTGTTGGAGTAATCAACATCTTCTGCTGATAAAACCAATTCCTGTCCGGTGATTTTAAACCTCACTTGATGTGTTGATTGATTAGCAAAGATAGATACACGACGGATAGCGTTAAGTAAACCTAATCTGTCAACAATAAGTTTGTTAGGATTATCTTTTGGAATTACGGCTTCGTAATTAGGATATTTTCCTTCTACCAAACGAGAAACAAGCATAATATTATCGAAAACAAAGCTGATATTGCTTTGCGTGTAATTTATATTTACTTGACAATCGCTGATGCTTAAAATGTTTTTCAGTTGAGTTAAGGGCTTTTTAGCTAAGACAAAACTAGCAGCTTCTGCTGCTTTTGCATCTTTGCGGATATATTTAACCAATTTATGGGCATCGGTTGACACGAAAGTAATATTTTCTTCATTAAGTTCGCAGAAAACCCCTGACATAACGGGACGCATATCGTCATTTCCGGTAGCAAATAAGGTTTTTTGTATAGCATTTGCCAAAATAGAGCTATGAATTTCTAAGCTATTAGTATTTTCCAATTGTGGAGTACGAGGATATTCTTCTGCTTCATAACCGGTTAAGCGGTATTTTCCTTCGCCTGCTGATAATTCAATCGCTTGATTTTCCAAGTTAATATTGAAACTAACAGGTAAATCTGGCATTGTTTTCAGTGTTTCTAATAGTATTCTTGCAGGAATACAGATAGAACCGTCTTCTTCACCTTCTGATTTAGTGAGTTCTACTTCGGCTGTCATGGTAGTTTCTAAATCGGAAGAACTGATTAATAATTTTTGCTTTTTTAATTCAAATAAAAAATTATCAAGAATCGGAAGGGTGTTTTTATTATTAAGTACACCGCTGATGATTTGGAGGTTCTTTAGGAGAACACTACTGGAAACAATAAATTTCATTTGTTTAAATTTTATGTTGAACTATTTTTTTATTTTTCAATTATTTGCTATGCAAAAATACATATTTTTATGAAATAAACGTCAAAATCTAGGCGCTGTACTTGGTAGATGATAGCTTCTATCGGGCGCTGTAGGTAGCGTACCGCCGGGTGGT
>CAZJZP010000018.1:0-16862 GCA_964550505.1 uncultured Prolixibacteraceae bacterium
GTAAGTAACCCAAAGGGATGTATTATATCAGTATTAAATCCAAGAAAAATCTTAGCCAATACCAATTATTAATCATTAAATAATACATGCTATAAAATAAAAAAAATAAGTAATCTGCTTGTTTTTCACGCGTAACTAAACAGCAAAAATCTTATTTCCTTTTTCAAATTATTCTTATATTTGCAAAAAAACGATTTGTTATATGAAAAAAAGAAAAGTTTTAATTTCAATTGTTTTAACAGTCATATTGTTTAATGGCTGTTACATGATAAAAAAATCGTCTGATTATTATGGCATTTCAACCGAAGATGCTTCAAGTATGGTTTTTCTTATTGATATTTCCGGAAGCATGGAAGGAAATGCAGAAACAGATGCACAAGGTAAAATCATTGACGCTACCACATCCTATGCAACAAATAAAGTAGCAGACAAGGTTGGAGGTACTGCAGGTAGCTTAATAAAATCCCAAACAAACAAGCAACTTAGTAAATTAGGCAAAGCAAAAAAAGAATTAATTCCCGCAATCAGAGGCTTAAGTGAAAACATCTCTTTTACTATCATTGTTTTTGAAAATGATATAAAAATGTGGCGAAAGGAATTAGTCCCTGCAACAAAAACAAACAAAAATCTTGCTATTACTTATATCAATAGTTTAAGTTCTGGTGGAGGAACAAATATTTATAGTGCATTGGATAAAGCATTTGAACTCGCAGGAGACGGGGCATTAGATAATAATAAACCATTAAACGTTGAAAACATCTTCCTTTTATCTGATGGATCACCCAGTGCAGGTGCAATAACAAACCCGCAAAAAATTATTGATAAAACCCAAGAATGGAACAAAATAGGCAAGGTAAAAATCCATTGTATTGGGTTGGGAACTGACCAAGATGAAGCTTTCTTAAAAGGTATTGCCGAAAAAAACAATGGTCAATATATTAAAAAATAGACAAGGTTTTAGATTTGAAAAATTGCCTTAATGCTTTTCATTGCTAAACTTATTTGAAAAGGGATTTCTTTTATTCAAGAATAATTTTAGTTGAGTAGATTTCTTCTCCGTTTTCAATTTGAATAAAATAAATTCCTTTGCTTACAGAAGAAAAATCAAGTGCTATAGTTGATGCTTCGTCCGTAATATGAATGGGAAGCTGTTGCTTTTTCCCAAGAATATCATAAATTCTGATGTCTTCCATTCTAAGATTTTCAAAACTATCTCCCTCCAGATAAAAAATATCCTTAGACGGATTGGGATAAACACTGATAGAATGAGCAGAATGAACATAATTATTAACCTCTGTTACTAATAAAACGCCAACACAACAATTTCCTCCTGTGCTAATATTATTTGTTCCTGACCAAGCAGCGTATTGCGTTAAATGTAAATATAAATCTCCACCAAAAGCCTGCAAAAAATAATCAGCAATTTGATCAGAAGTGCAACAGCCGCCTTGAGAACTTGAGGTATCACAAGAATAACAACAAATAACAGAGCCATGTCCGTTGGGATTGGAAATATTAACCGAAGGACTGGTGTAAACATCTAAAACTCCTGAATATCCCATGATAGTTGGGGAGGAATTATGTCCTGCATATCTAATTTCAGTGATATTCGATGCATACGTTCCGCTGATAGTTATATTAACTTGAGAATAACTCACAATGCCAATCTTTAAATTAGGAATATCAACATCCACATTAATATTTAACGGACCTCCATCATAATTGGAATAAATAACAACATTACCAGCGGGATTACATATTTGCTGAGCAAATAGATTTTTTTGATTCAACAGAAGGGACAATAAGAAAATCGTTAATATTAGGCTTATTTGTTTTGATTTCATCTTGTTTTTTTTGGATTAGTCTTCACAAATATAGTAAAAATATTATTTTTGAGCAAATTTTCTATAAAAATTCTTTTTATTCAATGAAATCAGTAAAACAAACCGATATCTTTTAGAAACAGACTAATACAAAAATATATGATCGTTAAACAAAAAGATTTTCAAAAGATTTACGAACAAAATGCTGCTGAAGGCTTCAAAATTCTTAATGCAGAAGGATTGGAATTCGTTGAATTACGAATCCAAGAAAATGCAAAAATTGAAAGCCACAGCCTTCCCTTTGCTGTTTTTTTCTATGTTGCTGGCGGCAGTGGAGAACTTAGTATTGATAATGAAAGCTATCAAGTCGAAAAGGGAGATTTTGCTTATTGCGAAACAAACAAAAACAGAAGTTGGCATAATAAAAACACGGAAGAACTGCGCATTCTTGTTTGTAAAAAAATGCCCTAAAACTATTTTTGCTATTTTAGATTATTTCCTCTTATAGAATAAAGCAAAATTTATGTAATTTTACGCTTTTTAAAACCCATTTATTATGAAAGATTTTAAAGACGCAATTTTAGAAGGCATTCCTGAAAACTTACCCAATGTAAAAGAATACGACCTCAACATAAGTCATGCTCCTAAAAGGAAAGATATTCTATCCCGAGAAGAAAAAAACTTGGCTCTGCGCAATGCTTTGCGGTATTTTGACCCAAAACACCATGCAATTTTAGCGAAAGAATTTGCCAAAGAATTAGAAGATTATGGTCGAATTTACATGCATCGTTTTAGACCTGACTATCCCATTTTTGCCAGAAATATTGAAGAATATCCCTATAAAAGCAAGCATGCTGCTTCCATTATGTTGATGATACAAAACAATCTCGATCCGGCTGTTGCTCAACATCCACACGAATTAATTACCTATGGTGGAAATGGTGCTGTTTTTCAAAATTGGGCGCAATATCTTTTAACAATGAAATATTTGGCAGAGATGACAGATGAACAAACGCTGGTTATGTATTCCGGTCATCCGATGGGGCTTTTTCCTTCTCATAAAGATGCTCCTAGAGTTGTTGTAACAAATGGAATGGTAATTCCCAATTATTCCAAAGCAGACAATTGGGAGAAATTCAACGCCTTAGGCGTCTCGCAATACGGACAAATGACAGCGGGTTCCTATATGTATATCGGACCTCAAGGCATTGTTCATGGAACTACCATTACCGTATTAAATGCTGGCAGAAAAATTGCCAAAGCCAATGAAGGTTTAGAAGGCAAATTGTTCATTACTTCAGGCTTAGGCGGCATGAGTGGAGCACAACCAAAAGCAGCAAATATTGCAGGAGTAGTAAGCATCACCGCCGAAATAAATCCACAAGCTGCATACAAAAGAAAAGAACAAAACTGGGTTGATGAAGTAATTGAAGATGTTGATAAGGCTATTGATGCAGCCTTGCTATGGAAACAAAAGAAACAAGCCCATTCTATCGCCTTCCTTGGCAATATTGTTAGCTTGTGGGAACGCATGGTGGAAAGAAATATCGCTGTTGATTTGGGTTCTGACCAAACATCGCTGCACAATCCATGGTCGGGAGGCTATTATCCCGTTGGCGTTAGCTTTGACGAAGCAAATAAAATGATGGCAAATGAACCTGAAAAATTCAAAAAATTGGTTCAAGAAAGCCTTTGTCGTCAGGTAAATGCAATTAATACTCTTAGCGAAAGGGGAATGTATTTCTTTGATTATGGAAATGCCTTTTTATTAGAGAGTTCCAGAGCTGGTGCAAATATCTTGAAAGAAGACGGCAGCTTTATTTATCCGTCTTATGTTCAGGACATTATGGGTCCCATGTGTTTTGATTTCGGTTTTGGACCATTCCGTTGGGTGTGTACTTCTGGAAAAGAGGAGGATTTAGACAAAAGCGATAATATTGCCGTACAGGTATTAGAAGAAATTGCTGCCAGTGCACCTAAAGAAATCATGCAGCAAATGAAAGACAATATCCGCTGGATTAAAGAAGCCAAAGCAAATAAGCTTGTTGTTGGCTCACAAGCACGTATTTTATATGCTGATTGTGAAGGCAGAACAAAAATTGCCGCTGCTTTTAATAAAGCAATTCGCGAAGGTGAGATTACCGCACCTATTGTTTTAGGCAGAGATCACCACGATGTTTCAGGAACGGATTCGCCTTTCAGAGAAACCTCCAATATTTACGATGGCTCACAATTTACTGCTGACATGGCAATACATAATGTTATTGGCGACGCCTTCAGAGGAGCAACATGGATTTCTATCCACAACGGAGGAGGTGTTGGCTGGGGAGAAGTTATTAACGGTGGATTTGGGATGACGCTAGATGGTTCAGCAGACGCTGACCGAAAATTGCGCATGATGCTCTACTGGGACGTAAATAACGGTATTGCCAGAAGAAGCTGGGCTAGAAATGAAGCAGCGGTTTTTGCTATTGAAAGAGCTATGCAAACAGAAGCGAAACTAAAAGTAACAAAAGCATATATCGCTGATGAGAAAATCATAGATTCCGCATTCTAATTACGTAATCTGCTTATTTTAAAAAAGAATCCCATCCCTGGGCTTTAATTTCTATAAGGGCATCAGAACGTGTCATCAAATTACAACCTTCTCCCTGCTCTGCCATATATCCTATTATAGATATTTGTGCATTCTTTTTTATCGTTTCATAATGTTTTTGGTCAACGGTAAACAATAATTCATAATCTTCCCCTCCGTTTAACGCACAAGTGGTCGGTTCCAATTTGAATTCTTCCGCTTTCATAATCGTTTGATAATTAATAGGAATAGCATCTTCCATTATTCGGCAACCCAAAGCAGATTGTTTCGCAATATGTAATACTTCAGAAGCTAATCCATCTGAAACATCAATCATTGCTGTTGGCTTGATATTATTTTCTTTGAAAAACGCAATAATATCAGCGCGTGCTTCCGGTTTTAATTGCCGTTCCAAAATATAATCAGCCTGCTCCAAAACAGGTTGCATAGCAGGATTTGCTTTAAAAACTTCTTTCTCTCTTTCTAATAATAATAAACCCAGATAAGCTGCTCCCAAATCACCACTAACACAGATTAAATCATCTTTCTTAGCTGTATTTCTATATACAATTTCTTCTTTTTTTGCTTCTCCAATAACTGTTGCAGATAAAACTAATCCACTTAAACTAGAAGTTGTATCTCCTCCAATAAAATCTACTCCATATTGCTTACATGCAAGATGAATCCCTGAATAGATTTCTTCGATTGCTTCAACAGTATATCGACTTGATAAACCCAAACCAACAAGCAACTGTGTTGGAATTCCGTTCATTGCATAAATATCTGAAAAATTCACAACTGCTGTTTTATAGCCCAAATGTTTCAAAGGCATATACATCATATTAAAATGAATGCCTTCAAGCAATAAATCTTTAGAGATTAACTTGCAATGATCTCCCGCATCAATAACAGCCGCATCATCTCCAATTCCTTTAATCGTGTTTTTATTTTCTAATCTACTCTTTTTTGTTATCTGTTCTATTAAGCCAAATTCTCCTAATTCTTCGATTTTCATGTATTTAGATTTAAATATTAATTGATATGTCTTTAAACATATTTGATTTTATTTTGTATTATTATTAAAAAAGCAAAAATAACCAATGTTTGTTAATAAAAAATATTTTACCTTTGACATCTTTTTATATTAAATTAATAACAGAAATTAATAACTTTAATAAAACAATTCTTTTAAAATGAAAAAATTACTAATTGTATTAGGACTAAGCATTGCAATAACGGCAAAACTTTTTGCAGGATCACCTCCAGGAGAGGGAATGTGGTTGCCAATGCTTATTGAAAGACTAAATTATGAAGACATGCAAGAAATGGGTCTTCAATTAACAGCAGAAGAACTTTATAGCATTAATAATTCAAGCATGAAAGATGCTATTGTTGGATTAGGCGAAGAAGGTATGGGTGCACCTGCTAATTACTTTTGTACAGGAGAAATAATCTCTGAAAAAGGTTTAGTATTAACTAACCACCATTGTGGATACGATAAAATCCAATCCCACAGTTCTGTTGCCAATGATTATTTAACCGACGGCTTTTGGGCGCTGTCTTTTTCCGAAGAATTACCAAATGAAGGAATGACAATGTCGTATTTAGTAAGAATGGAAGATGTAACTTCTAAAGTCTTAAGTACGGTAACTGACGATATGAGTGAAAGCGAAAGAAGCAAAATAATTTCAAAAGAAATCCGAAGCATCGAAAAAGAAGCCAGCGACAGAGGCAAATACGATGTGGTGGTAAAAGATTTTTTTGAAGGAAATGAGTACTATCTTTTCGTGTATGAAACCTATAAAGACATTCGCTTAGTTGGCGCACCTCCTTCTTCTATCGGAAAATTTGGTGGAGATACTGATAATTGGATGTGGCCTCGCCATACCGGAGATTTTGCTTTATTCAGAATTTATACCGCTCCTGACGGTTCTCCAGCTACTTATGCTGAAGAAAATATTCCATTGAAACCAAAACATTATTTACCTATTTCACTTAAAGGTGTTGAAAAAAATGATTTTGCTATGATTTGGGGATTCCCAGGAACAACAGATCGTTTTTTAACTTCTTATGGCATTGATTTAGCCTTAAAAGAATCAAATCCAACAGTAGTGAAAATAAGGGATAAAAAATTAGCCATTTTACGAGCTGATATGGATGCAGATGATGAAGTAAGAATAAAATATGCTACAAAATACGCTCAAACTGCTAATTATTGGAAGTATTTTATCGGTCAAAGTAAGGGATTACGACAATTAAAAGTATATGAGAGACGTAAAGCATTAGAAGATGAATTTACAAAATGGGTTGGACAAAAAGCAGAAAGAGAGAAAAAATACGGCGAAGCTCTTCAACTAATAGAAAGTGGATATAAAGATCTCCAAAAATTCAATATGAGTTTGAAGTATTTAGAAGAAGCTGTTTTTCAAGGACCTGAATTTATCTATTTTTCTTTTGGTGCTTTCCAATTATACGGAAGTTTACAAGCCCAAGATAAGGCAAAAAGAAAAGATAAATCAAAAATGGACGAAGCAATTAAGCTTTTTGCTCAAGCCTTCAAAGAAGAAGCCGAAGCTTTTTTCAAAAACTTTAATAAAAGTACAGATAAAAAACTCTTTGCTACTTTAATGGAAATGTATTATAACGATATTTCAAAAGAACAACATCCTAGTATTTTTGAAGAAGTTGTTGAAAAAAAATATAAAGGTGATTTTAATGCTTGGGCAGATGATGTTTATGAGGACGGAATTTTTGTAAATAAAGAAGCGCTTTATGCCTTTTTAGAAAAACCTTCTTACAAAAGCTTATCAAAAGACCCTTCTTGGGCAATCACTCTTTCTATGATAGATGCAATAAGAACTGTTTATGGAAATATCGGCGATATTGAAAGTAAAATTAACAGAGGAAATCGATTGTTTGTGGATGGATTAATGGAAATGATGCCAGAAAAAACATTCTATCCAAATGCTAATTCTACATTGCGTATGACTTATGGGAAAGTATTAGATTATTATCCAAGCGATGCTGTGCATTATGATTATCAAACTTACTTAAAAGGTGTTATGCAAAAAGAAGATCCTTCTCAAGACGAATTTATCGTGGATCCCAAGCTAAAAGCACTTTATCAAAAGAAAGAATATGGTCCTTACGGCAATGCTGACGGCACAATGACAGTCTGCTTTTTAACCGATAACGATATTACCGGAGGAAACTCTGGAAGTCCTGTTATTAACGCAAACGGAGAACTTATTGGTGTTGCCTTTGATGGTAACTGGGAATCTATGAGTGGCGATATTGATTATGAACATAAATATCAACGAACTATTTCCGTTGATATTCGATATGTATTATTTGTTATCGATAAATTTGCAGGAGCTCAAAACCTGATTGACGAGATGACAATTGTAAAATAATTTGCCAGTATATTTATTAAAAAAAGCCGGTTTATCCGGCTTTTTTTGTGTCTTTTTTCTATGCTTTCCGGTGAAAAGAAATAAACCACTAAGGGCAAAAAAGCAAGCAAAACGATAATTCCAGGGGTTTTCTAACTAAACGAATACGTTTAAACGTATTTTTTATGTATATATGTTTGTTTTTTATAGCAATAAAACATAATTTTGTGTGTGTTTTTGCCATTAACAACAACAGCGAAATATGCACTACAAAAATCATAAAACAATAAAATATGAAAAAAATAATAGGAATAAGCATCATTATTCTAAGTTGCTTACAGCTTTTTGCACAAGAAAACGATAAAAAATGGGGATTTGGCTTGGGCTATGAATATACTTTGCCGAGTAAAATTGAAGCCGAAAATATCCTTAGTTCTAAACATAGTGGTTTACATAAAATCAGTTTCTTGGTCGATTACAAACTTGGCGAAAGATTTAGTCTTGTTAGTGGATATGGGATGTCAATGGAAAAAATTAACATTGAAATTAATTCGTACGATTTAAATATGTTTCCAGATACTGCAAATTTTAATATTACACAATTTGTGTATCTGTGTATCCCCGTATATTTAGAATACACTATATATAAAAAGAATACCAACAATATAAATATCTTTGGTGGTATAAATTTGCTGTGCTGTAAGGCAGGAGAGTCGAAAAACTATTACCCTCGTTACCCATCTTATACTGGAGTATTTCTTGACCCTGAAAGTGAATATATTTTAGGATTAAACTATATGAAAAAAATAAATAAAGTAAATTTCAAATTTTTATTACAATATAAATATTGTTCACCTGAATATTCTTACAGAATTGAGGATTATAATGGATATATTTTAAACAAGAAACCAAAATCACAATTTGCTATTGGTTTAAACATTTGGTTATAATCAGATTAAATATGAAAAAAATAATAGGAATAAGCATCATTATTCTAAGTTGCTTACAGCTTTTTGCACAAGAAAACGATAAAAAATGGGGATTTGGTTTGGGCTATGAATATACTTTGCCGAGTAAAATAAATGCTGATAATATTATTAATTCCGAACACAGTGGGATGCACAAATTGAGTTTACAAGGAAGATTAAAACTTGGAAATAAAATATGGATAGTGAGTGGAATAGGTTCTTTTAAAGAAAAAATCAATATTGATTTTTCTTATTACAACAGGCATTCGAGTAATAAAGATACTTCTTCTCTTGAAATCAAGCAGTATTCGTTTTTTGTAGTTCCTTTATATATAGAATACACTTTTCTTCAAAAGCAATCTAATAATATGAGTATTTTTGGAGGTACAGATATCTTTATAAATAAAAAAGGTTCAACAACTCCTGATTTTCGTACTACTTATGACTTATATGGATATGCTTATGATGGACCTTTTCCATATAGGGGTTTAAATAGTGTGCTAGGTATTACATATACTGTTAATTACAAAAAGCTATATTATTCAATCTTATTAAAATACAATTATTGTTTAATTGATGATTCATTTCTTTGGATTGATATTGGCAATAGCGTATATATGAAAAAGAATAATTCTCAATTTAGTGTAGGTATAAATGTATCGTTATGAATAAAAACACAATAGCAACATTAAGCATCCAAATAATGGAATTGAATATTATCCGTATAGTTTTGGCTTAAAAACCGGCATCGCTTGGCATTTTTAAAGTGAATTCTATATTAACTATGATGATTTTCTATGTTCCAGCTTTTCAGAATAAGAAACTAGCTATTCTATTTTAAAAAAAATATGTAGGTTTGCTAAAATTTTAGATTTTTAATCAATGAAAAGCTTTGTTAAAGAATTAGAATGGAGAGGAATGATACACGATATCATGCCCGGAACAGAAGAACTCCTTGAAAAAGAAATGACAACAGCTTATGTTGGCATAGATCCAACAGCGGATTCTCTGCATATTGGTCATTTAGTATCTGTTATGATGCTAAAACATTTTCAAGAAGCAGGACATAAACCAATAGTAGTTATTGGTGGTGCAACCGGAATGATTGGCGATCCTTCTGGCAAGTCCAAAGAAAGAAATCTACTAGATGAAAACCTTTTACGCCACAATCAGGAAAGCATTAAAGCACAATTAAAAAACTTCCTTGATTTTGATAGCAATGCAGAAAACAAAGCATTGATGCTAAATAATTACGATTGGATGAAAGAGTACAGCTTTCTTTCTTTTATACGAGATATCGGCAAACATCTGACCGTTAATTATATGATGGCAAAAGATTCTGTAAAAAAACGCATTAGCGCAGAATCCAAAGACGGAATGTCGTTTACAGAGTTTTCTTATCAATTAGTGCAAGCAACCGATTTTTTAACATTATACAATAATTACCACTGTAAGCTTCAAATGGGCGGTTCTGATCAGTGGGGAAATATCACATCAGGCAGCGAACTTATCAGAAGAAAAACGGGCGGAGAAGCCTTTGCACTAACCTGCCCGCTTATAACAAAAGCTGACGGTGGTAAATTCGGCAAAACAGAAACTGGCAACATCTGGCTCGATCCCGAAAAAACTTCTCCCTATGCTTTTTATCAATTTTGGTTAAACACTTCTGATGAAGATGCTGAAAAATACATTAAAATCTTCACCTTGCTTTCGCAAGCTGAGATAGAAAACATTATTCAAGAGCATAAGCAAGCTCCCCATGAAAGAAAACTGCAAAAAACACTTGCCAAAGAGCTTTGTATCATGGTTCATGCTGAAGAAGACTATGAAAATGCGGTAAAAGCAACAAGCATTTTATTTGGAAAATCCTCTACGGAAGACTTGCAGAATATTCCAGAAAAATTATTCCTTCAAATTTTTGAAGGCGTGCCTCAAAGTCATATTCCAATGAATGAAATTGAAAATGGCATTGGTATCATTGATGCCTTAGCATACGATGGCAATATCCTTAAATCAAAAGGGGAAGCAAGAAGAGCACTTAAAGAAAATGCTATTTCTTTGAACAAAGAAAAAGTCAACGAAAATTACATATTACAGAAATCTGCATTAATTAATAATAAATATTTCCTTATCCAAAGAGGAAAAAAGAATTATTTTTTAATTCTCGTTCAATAAAGGAAGAAAAAATTAGCTTTCTGGAAAATAATAGTGCTTTCTGATTGCTTTTTTGATTTTCCACACACACTGTAATCCTCTTTTAAAAACAACATAATCTCCTACACTTAAGGTGTATTTCCCTTCTGATGTTTCTATATCTACTTCTCCTTCAATAATATAACAATGCTCATCACTATCATACTCCCAATTGAAAACAGAAACTTCTTTTTCCCATATTGGCCATTCAAAAATGCCCTTTTCCTTAGCCAAATCTGGCGACAGATGGTTTGTTATTATACGTTTCATAAATTTCCTAGCAATAATATGGTATAAATATACTACATTTGCTTCCAATTTGCAAATTTAATCTCATAATAATATGCAAAATCTTATCTATTTTTCTCTAGCGTTAGCTCCAATTATAACGATAATACTATTTATCTACTTCAAAGACAAGTATAAAAAAGAACCTTTTTTATTATTGTTTTTTTGTTTTCTGGGAGGAATGATTTCGATAATTCCCGCAATAATTATTGAAATGGCGGTGGAACATATTGGCTTGGACAAATCCGATAACATTTGGATAACAGCGATTTATGCTATTGCAATTGTTGGTTTCTTTGAAGAATTAGTCAAGTTTTTAGTTGTGCGTATTATTGTGTACAAACATTCTGAATTTAATGAGCCTTTTGATGGGATTGTTTATGCTGTGATGGTATCAATGGGTTTTGCTGCCGTTGAAAATGTTTTTTATGTTTTTTATAGTAATACTCCTGAAACAACTGCACTGATTCGGGCTTTTACCGCTGTTCCTGCACATGCTGTTTTTGCAATTATTATGGGATATTATATTGGAATGGCGCGTTTTACTTTTTCAAGAAAAAGAAGTCGTTATTTATGGAAAGGACTTATAGCTGCCAGTCTTCTTCACGGTTTATATGATTTCTTTCTCTTCCAACAATTAAGCGTTTATTTGACTATCGTTTCTTTAGTAATTCTGATTCTTGCCATAATATTTTCTTTCAGAGCAATAAAAATCCGTCAGCGAATGTCTCCATTTAAAAAGCAATTGTCTTTGCACAAAAAATTGACTGAAACGCATACTTCTGATGAAATTGCACTAAAAAAACTCAAAATATTCCGAAATATTGCCCGGTTAAAATTGGAAAAAAAGAAGGCTAAGAAAGACGATAAACCTTCCCCGGAAGACTTTTAACAATGCCCATAAATTCCAATTCTAATAATTTGGAAGCAACGGTATTCATTTTCAAACCTGCATGATTTGCCAACCAATCAATACTGCATTCACGCTTAGATTGTAATAATTCCACTATCATTTTTTGTTCTTCGTTTAAATCAATATCAAGGCTGAATTGTGTTGTTGTTTTTTTGTTCTTTTCCCAGCCCATCAGATAGATAATATCTTCAGCAGAAGTAACCATGGCTGCTTTATGTGTTCGGATTAAGTTATTACAGCCTTTGGAATATACATCATCTGTTCTTCCAGGCACAGCAAACACATCTCTATTATAGGAATCGGCAATATTTGCTGTAATTAATGCTCCACCTTTTTCGCCGGCTTCAACCACTAAAGTAGCATCCGAAATACCAGCAATGATTCTGTTTCTTCTGGGAAAATTGGTTTTAAAAATCTCATCACTGCTTCTAAATTCGGATAACAAGCCTCCGTTTTCCTTCATTTTCGCTGCTGTTTTTCTATTTAAAGAAGGATAAACTGTTTGCAAGCCATGACCAAGAACAGCAACTGTTTGCATCTTATTTTTCAAAGCAGCACGATGAGCACAAACATCAATCCCGTAGGCTAAACCACTAACAATTAAAACTCCATAATCTTTTAATCCTGCCACCATTTTTTCCGTCATTCTTTCTCCATATTCTGTAGATCTTCGGGTTCCAACAATACTTAAAACTCTATCAGCATTTAATGGAACATTCCCATCATAATACAGCATTAAAGGTGCGTCTTCGCAATGGCGTAAACGTTTAGGATAATTTTTATCAAGAAAAAACAAGCTTTGCAAATTATTCTTTTCAATAAAATCCAATTCTTTCTCTGCTTCTTCTATGAAAACTTTTGTTTTAACATTTTTTAACAGCAGCTTACTGATGCCCGGAATTTTTTCCAATTTTTCTCTCGGAGCTGTGAAAACTTCCTCAACTCCACCACAATAAGCAATTAATTTTTTTCCGCTTATCGGTCCTAAATTCGGAATTTGTGTTAATGCTATTTTATATATCAGGCTCATAATTTTTGAAACATCAAATTTATACTAAATAATTTATATTTTTGCTTTGTGTGTAAAAAAAAGTATTTAACAAAATGAATTCAAAAAATTGTTTTCATCACAGACAAAAAGAACAATACATATTTAACCATAAATATGCGTCTTTTTTTATTACTGCTTTTAAATAAAATATCCACTAAAAAGACCCAAATGAAAAAGATTTTTACTTTACTATGTATTCTGAGCTTTAGTTCCCTTGTTTTTTCTCAAAAAACAATTGTTAAAGGGAAAGTAACAAACAAAGCAGATGGTTTAGCGATTATCGGAGCACATGTTATGCTAAACAAGGATGTTGGGACAACAACAGATATTGATGGTAATTACAGCATAGAAATACCCGTTGGGATTAGTTCTATTACATTCAAATTTATTGGTTTCACAACAGAAAACAAGGTAATAATTGCTAAAGAGAATGAGCCCTATATTCTCAACGTTGAAATGTCGGAAGAAAGCCGAAAACTCGATGCTGTTGTTGTGAGTGCTGGGAAATTTGAACAGAAAATATCAGATGTAACCGTTTCTATGGAAATCATCAAACCTTCAATGATTGAAAGCGAAAATAATGTTAGTATTGAACAAGCTATCACGAAAGTCCCAGGCGTTGTAGTTTTGGAACGGCAAGCTAGTATTCGAGGAGGAAGTGGATATAGCTTTGGTGCTGGAAGCCGTGTGTTGATGTTAGTTGACGACCTCCCAATGCTTACCGGTGCATCCGGAGAATCAAGATGGGATTTTGCTCCTGTTGAAAATATCGAGCAAATTGAAGTAATTAAAGGTGCTTCTTCTGCGCTTTATGGTTCTTCTGCCCTGAATGGAGCTATTAATGTTAGAACAAAATTCCCTACCTCAACAAAAGGAGAAACAAAAATCACAAGCTATTACGGAATATACGGACAACCTGAACGTGAGGCTATTAGATGGTACACTGATTACAATCCAATCTTCTCTGGTACGCGTTTTTCACACGGGCAAGTGCTTGGAAATCTTGACCTTATCGTAAGTGGGAATATCTCTTCTGATAACAGCTGGAGACAAAACGATGAAGAACAACGTTATCGATTTAGTGTTAACACTAGATACAGAAGTAAAAAGCATGAAGGCCTCTCTTATAGTATTAATACAAACTATATGAAAAGAAAAGGAAACCTCTATCTTCTTTGGCTTGATGGAGATTCCGGCGTGTATAAAACAAGTTCTGATTTCGACCATACCTATCATAATCAAAACTTAAGCATTTCTCCTTCTGTAACTTATTTTTACAACGGAAAAACAAAACATTCTCTTAAAACAAGGGTTTATTCTATTAGAAATCGAAATAATACAGGTCAAAAGAATTATGACGATATGTTCTATGAAGAATACCAATTTCAAAAGTTTTTTGACAAGGAGTTAACATGGACTTCCGGATTAACTTCCACTCAAGTTTTATCCGAATCTGAAATCTATGGATCGGAATACCATAATAGCATTAGTATGGGCGCCTATTCCCAAGTAGATAAAAAGTTTAACCGATTAAAATTTTCTTTAGGTGCCAGATGGGAAGCCCATAAAATTGATGACGAAAATTTCAGCTCCCGTCCCGTTTTCCGCTCGGGATTAAACTACCAACTATACGATAATGGTTTTCTTAGAGCTTCCTTTGGACAAGGCTTTAGATATCCAACTATTGCAGAAAGATATACACAAACAAGTGCAGGAAGCGTTAATATTTTCCCAAATGCTGATGTAAAACCTGAAAAAGGATGGAGTTCTGAAATAGCTTACAAACAAGGCTTTAGGTTTGGTGGATGGAATGGCTATCTTGATTTAGCAGCTTTTTGGACAGAATATACTGATATGATTGAGTTTATGTTTGGATACCACAGCGATTCTATCAATCTTATTCCTGAAAGTGAATATTATCTGGAACGCGTTATCGGTTTTAAAGCTTATAATGTAAGCAATGCAAGAATCTATGGTATTGATTTTACAGCAACTGCTGAAGGGAAAATACTTTCTATTCCCGTAAAACTACTTGCCGGATATACTTATACTAATCCTATCGACATGGATTTTGTTGATTCCTTGGGACTTAATGCTGATGAAGCCGTTTTAAAATACCGCTTTTATCATAATGCTAAAATAGATCTGGAATTTTCGCCCAAAAAATTTGTTATTGGAATGAGCATGGATTACCACAGCAAAATTGTAAATATCGACGCTGCCTTTGAAGATACACTCTGCTTACCAAATAGTGATTTCCCGCTTTATTTAATAGGAGGTCCTGTTGGAATTTTCCCTGGAATGAAAGAGTATAGAGAAACTTATGATAAAGGGAAATTAGTGTTTAATTTCAGATTAGGCTATGAGTTTAACGATAGAATAAAAGCTAATGTCATTCTGAAAAACGCCTTTAACAAAGAATATATGGGACGACCCGGAGATGTTAGAGCTCCTAGAAATATTACCTTTCAATTAGCAATTAAGGTATGAGGTGAAAAATAAGCAAAAACACATCGCCATTTTCCCTCTGAATTGGGGGTTGGGACATGCTGCCAGATGCATTCCCATTATCCAACACTTAATTAATGCCAAGCATAAAGTCAGTCTTGCTGCTGAAAAAAATATTATCGATTATCTCCATGCTTTTTTTCAGCAAGAAATTGATTTCTACGAAATCCCGCAATTCAAAGTTAAATACGCCAAAACCAAGCTGGGCACACAATGGCAGATTTTCAGAACTGCTTGCGCATATCTTTTTAATTTTCGGAAAACCCACCAAGCATATCAAAAATGCATTAAGAAAATGCCTGAGCTGGATTTGATTATTTCAGACAATGTGTATGCTTGCTATGATAAAACAATCCCTTCCGTAATTATCACCCATCAATTAAAACTTAGATTGGCTTACTTTTTACAATGGCTCGCCTTTTTACCTAATCATCTCCTCCGAAAAAAATTAAAAAACTTTAAAGAAGTATGGATTCCGGATTTCGCTGATAATAACAAAAACCTCAGTGGAAGTCTTTCTCATCCTTTGCCTAAAACAATCAATGCAAAATACATTGGAATCTTATCTCGCTTCACAAAAGAAAAAAACATTGAAAAGAAAAACAATATCTTAGTCATTCTTTCCGGTCCTGAACCACAAAAGACCATATTTGAGAAAGAGTTATTGCAGGAGCTTTCCGTCTTATCTAACTACGAGATTACTGTGATTGGTGGAAATACAAAAGAGGAATTGCCAAACATCAGATTTATTCCTTTTATTGATTGCATGAAAATAAGTGATTACATAAATAAAGCTGAAATAATCATTAGTCGTGCGGGATACAGCAGTATTATGGACTATATTCGCTTAGAGAAAAAAGCAATTATGCTTCCAACAGCGGGACAAAGCGAACAAGAATACCTCAGCAAAAAGCTGCAATACATCCCGCAATTTATATTTCAACAACAAAATCAGCTTAACTTAAAGCAAGCTATTAAGCAACTTCAAGAGCAAAAGGTTTTTATAGCATTTGAAGAAGAGGCTTCTTTTATATCGTTTCTTGAAGCTTATTTGTGAAAAGCTTTAGTTTATTTGGATAATAGATAAATTATTTATCTGATTTTCATAAAAAAACACAAAAAAAATTGCATTATTTCAATTATTTATTTAT
>CAZJZP010000019.1:0-322 GCA_964550505.1 uncultured Prolixibacteraceae bacterium
AAAATATAAAATGTATAGAGGAATGGGCTCATTAGATGCCATGCAAAAAGGTTCTAAAGACAGATATTTTCAGGATGCCGAAGATGATATAAAAAAACTGGTTCCCGAAGGTATTGTTGGCAGGGTTCCCTACAAAGGATCATTGTCGGAAGTTATTCATCAAATGATAGGTGGTTTACGATCTGGCATGGGTTATTGCGGTGCAGCTAATATCCAAAAATTACATCCGCCAGACGCAGATCCCGATACCATGAACGCAACTGTCAAACAGCCATCCGAACACCAAGAGGGACCGCTTCAATTGCTCTCTATCCGTCGTTTT